>CAIWXG010000411.1 GCA_903916555.1 uncultured Bacteroidota bacterium | reverse complement strand
GTTGTTTATATCCAAATCACTGTCAAATATTGCGTTGTTCTTGGCGTTTTCAACCTTTTCAAGCAGGTTGTTTATTTGATTAAGCAAGGATTCAAGCGTTAACCTAAACGAATGAATTGAACTTTCTAAGCGTTTTAAGAGGTTTACACGCATTAAATGTATCAAGCTGCTTTCCCGCTCTACCTGCCTGAAAATACTGCCTGTAGAGGTCGTTATATCGTATTTATCCTCGTAGGATTTGCGCTTGTTATCCCGAACATAGGATAAAGGGGAATAGAATTTCAGATTAAGGGCGTTAAGCTCGTTATTCACCTTGTCCATTGTAGGGAACTGCTTATTTATATCAAAATCTGCATACTTACTGATTGGCTTTAGTCTATCAGGGAACTTGCCAATATCTTTTATGTCGTAGTATTTCTCAATGTGCCTTCTTGACCTTGCAATAGTTAGCAAGTCCAAAATCCTGAAATAAGAACCATCTAAACTGTCAATAAGTGTATCTCTGCTAATATCAGTACCATTGGTATTTTTTAGCCAAATATTGAATTTTTGCTGTGCCTTCCTCAAAGTTTCCTGAATACTGTTTATTCCATGCTCTGCAAGGGCTGTATCGTTTTGCTCTGTGATAAATGCTATTTGGTTTTTAATATCATTCATTCGGGTATTTACAGGGGTTGCCGATAACATCAGCACCTTCGTTTTTACACCTGATTTTATAATATCAGTCATTAACCTTTGGTAGCGTGTAATCCCTTCTCTGCTTGGGTTGTTATTCCTGAAATTGTGAGATTCATCAATAACTATCAGGTCGTAATTACCCCAATTAATAGTTTCAAGGTTCATATCACCCGACATGCCATTAATGCGAGATAGGTCTGTGTGGTTCAGCACATCATAATTCATTCTGTCTTTATCAAGGATATTCCGAACATCATTTTTTGAATACACTATCCAGTTATCCCTTAGTTTTTTAGGGCAAAGCACTAAAATACGGTCATTCCGTAACTGGTAGTATTTCATTACCGCTAATGCCTCAAAGGTTTTACCTAAGCCCACACTGTCGGCAATAATGCACCCGCCAAAGGTTTCAATTTTATCAATTGCACCCAAAACAGCATCTTGTTGGAAGTTATATAACATCTTCCAGATTTGGGTGTTTTTGAATCCTATCTTTTTTATCCGTTGCTCTGATTCTTCATTGATAGTAGCAAATTGAAATAGGTTGTGCAGGCTGAATTTGTATAAAAATTCGGGTGAATTATTTCGGCTACTTTTCTCTATAATAGCAAGTATTTGGCTTTTTATATCCTTTTTGCTATTATTCCAGAACTGGTTAAAAAGCTGAAAATACTGGTCTCCAAAATCTTCAAACATGCTTATAATGATTGGAGTAGGAGATTGTATTAATCCAAGACTAACAAGGTTTATATCCTGTGGAACTATTGAAAAATTATGTGTTTTACCACCTTGTTTAATTAGCAAAAACTTTTGTCCACCAACATTACCAGCTCTGATACTACATTTATCGCTTACCAGCTTTAATATTTGTCCGGCTCTGAACTTTGCCTTTAAATCTTGGTAAACGCTCCATTCCTTAATGTCATAAGCAAAGCGCAAATCTTCTGCGACATCTGTATCAAGTAAAATATGAATTGAACTAACTTTCCTTAACTCATTTTCAAGTTCAAAAAAGGCATTAATTGTGAAGTAGGAAGCACATAAAAAAACCTCCGCACCCTCTGTTAGCAAGGGTTTTACTTCATCAAAAAATCTTACTTCTTGGTTGTTTATGAGTTTCATAATGACTTTAATTTGAAATGCAGACTATGTTTAGAGTTCTGATTAAATACTATGGCAACGGTTTCATGCTTTCAACATCAAAATCTTCATCGGTTAATTCTGAATGAAGCCTTTTATTTTGCAATAAAGTAAGAATATCATCTATGGTTTCATCTGAGAAAACAATTTGTCCATCTTGAAACTGAATGTTCCATCCTTTATTAATACTTAGTTGTTGCATCCTTATTAAAAAATTTGGGTTTCGGTAATGACCCAAATTTCTAATTGTAGCTATTTTTCTTAGGTATCTTTGATTATTACCTACTTTAGTTGTCAATATCTCTAAATTAACAAATAAATTAAGCCCTCTAACTTCCTCATACATTTCTTCTGCGCCTGTAATCATTCCTTCCCTGAAATTCAAACCATATTCAAAGGCTTTTTTTGAAAGGATAAAAAGCAATTCGTTGTAATAAATTAAGTCAATGGTGGATGCTATGCTAAAAACATTATGGTCATCTAAGTCTTTGAAAATATTTTCTTCATATAAAAGTGATATAAGCCCTCTAGCTTGTTTCATCTTCCAATTTTCAGGAATGGTTTTAAATCCAATGACTTGAATACCATTTTGATTTCTAAGGATAATAATATATGCTTTTGCTTTAACTAGCTCATTTATACCTTCAATAATATCTTCCTCTGGATTTAGTTCAGTTAGTTGTTCAAAAATTCTTAAAAAATCTGTTTCCTCATAATTTATTGACCTTACTTCATCACCTTCGGGTTCAGGGCAATCAAAAGTATATTCTTCAACAGAATTTGAGTTTTCTATCTTACTAATCAATATGTTTTTTAATCTAACTTTTAAGGGTTCATCAGTTTGAACATATTTTACATCGTACTGTGAAACCCTTCCGCGTTTATATTCTTTAACAATAGCAAGAGATACAACCGAGTTTGCAAGGTTGAGATTTTTTAAATTTCTGAGTATTACATTAGCTGGCATTTTCAATTTCTTTTTCGTTAGTAAAGTATAAAAACCTAGTAAGGCTTCTTAAATAATATCTATCTCCAACATGGATTATTTTTTTAGTTAAAAGTACAGTTGTAAACTTCTTTCCATCAAATTCATACTCCACATCATACAATCCATATTTTGCCATAGCCAATACTGGATTAATGAATATTGAATTGCTGGTAATTGTTAGCAATAAAAGAATCAAAATGAAAATAGAAATACAAATTAAATCATCCGGTTTAGATAAATCCACTCCAAAAAATGCAAGCATATAGGGTATTGTATAGTTTATTATATCACTTGAACGGTTTTTAATTGATACAATTTTACCTACTAAACTTCCTTTAGCTATTGAATTGATTGAGTAAAATAGTAATAAAATACTTAGCAGAATGACACTAATAAAAGTATAATCAACAATTGGATGTTTAAAGGCATGAGTAGTTTTAAAGTCAAAATCTTTAACCAATAGTATTGCAAACAAGGGTGAATACCCACTGATAAAAAGCAATATTGCAGTAAATAATTTTGGTTTCATATTCTATTATTTTATTTAAAACCTATCATTAAACAATGGAAAGTGCATTTTATTTTTCTCTGCCCTTATTCTTGCTAATATCCTTTGTAGGTGGATTGCTGCGGGATACGCCTTTCAAGCGTTCCCTTACCTTCTCCATATCAAATTCCTGTTTTCCTGAAACAACCCCTTTGAAATACTCATTATGGTCGTTGGGGTGTTTGACTAATTGTTTTGCTAATTCCGGCTCATGTTCTGCAACCAAATAACCGTCATTAAAACCTTTGATAAATTGTTTTTCTTGTGTTTCCATATTAAAAAGTATTTTTTGCGTGTTTGTTTAAATATTCGTTTATTGAATCAGTATCGTAAAGTATAATTTTCTTGGCAGGTTGGCTAAATCGTATTTTCCCACCATCCCGCAGGTCTTGTAATGTAGTTTTACTGCTTATTCTAAGCATTTTCATTGCCTCCTCGCCTGAAATCCATTTATCAGGCTTAACCCCAGGCTTTCCCTTAATGTGGTTTAGCACCCTGTCAAACAGGTTGAAAAACGCTTCATCTTCCAAACAAATAATTTCCATAAATTCAATTGAATTAAAGGGCAGCAAGGTAAGTCTTATTTTAAAATTCAGGAATGGGAAAAATCCCGTTTTAAAGAATTTTACAAAGACATTGTGTTTAGTGGTCTGAAAATAGAAAACCTTTCTAATCGTGTTTGACCTGTAAAATGTTTGACCTATGTTTGACCCCAAATAAAAAAGGCTTTCAGTTTTTCGCTGAAAGCCTTGATTTTACTGGTGGTGTGGGAGGGAATTGAACCCCCGACACAAGGATTTTCAGTCCTTTGCTCTACCAACTGAGCTACCGCACCGTTTTTTTGGGAATGCAAAGGTAACATTCTTTTTCATTATTGCAAATTCTTTTTTTAATCAAAAACAAATTTCCAAGTACCGTCTTTTTGTTTCTTCCATATTGTTTGGTAGGTGCCATGATCTGTAACGGTATTACCTACTCTTACACCACTAAAATCGTACTCACCATAGCTATAAGCCATATCGCAAGATTCTGATACCGATACGAAATCCGGTTTCCAACTTAGTACATCTTTTTTGTCTGTGCGTTTATAAAACTCGGTAATACCTACTTTGCCCTTATAAAATTTAGACGAACGGCATATTACAGCATCATCTGCTGCAAAAGCTAAAAAAGCTACCTCTACCCCACTTTCTTTAGCCATTTTACAAAAAGCTTTTTCAGCAGCCATAATCTCTGCTTTTGCTTTGGTAATATTAGCATTTGTTTGTGCTACACCTTTTATAACAGTACCTAAAGCAAAAGCCATTAATAGTAATCCTATATATTTATTCATACTTATGTATTTTCAGTAATTAGCTCTTGTTTTGTTCTGCCGGTTTGTCTTTATAAAAAAAGAACAACCCTAAACCAGCAATCATTAATACTACCGACAGTATTTCGGCTTGTGTCGGTTTTATAAATCCCCAGTCGTACTTGGAGTTTACTCTTATAAGTTCTACTAAAAAACGTTCTATGCCTGCCAAAAACAAGTAGGCTCCAAACATTTGCAGTGTACGCGTCATTTTGTTTCTAAAAAACCACAATACAAAGAAAAGCAATATACATACAATAGATTCGTATATAGGTGTAGGGAATACACTTACAGGTAATACGCTGCAATATTCGCCGGTACAATTGGCTATTGTCATACCCTCGTGCCCTACATTATGGGGGTAGTTCATACCAAACAGCCAATTAGGCAACCACCCGGGAGCAGGGAAATTAGCCATAGGCTTACCTGTTATCATGTGTAGTGCAAACTGATTGGTGCTTTGTGCAGCAGGTACTAAAGTGCCATCCTGATTGCTTATATAGGCAGTATTATAAATACCCCAATCACCGTCTCCGCACAACTGACAGCCTATTCTGCCTATGCCATATGCAAGGAGTATTCCGGGTGCTGCTGCATCGGCAAGGTGTTTAAATGGTATTTTATGATAACGGGCAAAGAAATAAAAACAGGTTGTTGCCAATATTAAACCACCCAAAAAGGTAAGCCCGCTTGATGAGGTAAGACTTTGTACCGGATTTTTAATAAAATCGTCCCAGGTTTCGAAAGCATTAAAAATTTTAGCACCAATAATACCGCCAGCCGCTGCCACCATTACAATTTCCATAATTAAATCGTGCGGATAGACTGCATACGTTTTGGTTTCCGGCTTAGGTAACAGTTGCTTTTTATTTTCATAATATTTGTTGAAACCGGCAAATATTGCTATTATAATACCTGCAATAAAATTACCCTGTGTAGATAGCAAATAATGCATTGGGTCGTGAGAAACTTCATCTACATTACCATAAACACCGGCTATTTTAAAACCAATTAAGAAACCGGTAATTACAGAAATTATTAAATCTGCTATGGAAAGTGGTTTGCCTACAACAATCGTTTTATATTCGGGCTTTAACAAGCCTTGTTGTTCTTTTCTTTTTAACTCTTTTCCGGTTACCCAAGCGGCGGCAATAAAGGCTGCGGCAACCATTAAGCCGAATGTTTTAAATAAACTAAGCCAATTGGGCATGTTAACCCCAAATAGACTTTGTAGCAAGTATTGAAAATCAGGATACATAGCTGTAAAAGTAAGCTGAATTGTTGATTAATAATGTTTTTTCGGGTTAAGCTAGTAAGAACTTAAAATCAGGCAATCTTAGTAACAATAATTTCTAAGCACTTTTTTATCATGTTATTTACCGCTTTATTGCCTTCTGTCGAAAAGGTCTTATTCGTTCTATTAGCAACTACTGTACTTATTGACAAACTATTATGCCCCAATAAATGCGATAAGCCATACATGGCAGATGTTTCCATTTCGAAATTTACAATTCTAAGGTCTCCATTTTTAAAAGAACTAAGTGTTTCGGGCAAATTATCTACTGCAGTTTTCATTCTAAGTATCCTGCCCTGTGGCCCATAAAAGCCCGGACATGTAGCGGTAATACCGGTTACAAACTCCTCTTTAAAATACGCCAACAGTGCATCGGAGCCATGAAAAAGATACGGAATTATATTTTTTGAATTTACATTGGTATGTTTATTAAATGCATCTAAGATTGCTGCTTCTGTTGGTGTATTTTCGTACTTGTAAAAATGCATTAGGTTATCTAAGCCCAAGCCATAAGCAGATACTACAATACTATCTACCGGTATAGAAGGCTGCAAACCACCACAAGTACCTAAACGAATTATATTTAATTGAGTCTTTTTCTCTTTTATCAATCTCGTTTTCAAGTCAATATTTACTACTGCATCTAATTCGTTCCAAACAATATCAATATTATCGGGGCCAATACCGGTGCTTATTACACTTAATTGTTTATTACCAATAGTGCCGGTATGGGTTATAAATTCTCTATGCTGCCCGGTATAAGTAATTGTATCAAAATGTTTCGATACCTCGCTTACACGGCTTGGGTCGCCAACTGTAATTATAGTATTTGCAATGTCTTCGAGAGCAACATCTAAGTGATAAACCCTGCCGCCCTCTCTTATAATAAGTTCCGAATCAGGGATAATATTTTTAGTATTTTGGTTCATAATTTTTTTGATAAAATTTTAGCACAAAGAAACAAATTAATTAGTACATTTGCACTCCCACATCATGGTCGCGTAGCCGAGTGGCTAGGCAAAGCTCTGCAAAAGCTTCTACAGCGGTTCGAATCCGCTCGCGACCTCACTAAAAAAACAACGCCTTGCAAATCAACAGATTGCAAGGCGTTATTTTTTACCTCTTATTTTATTATTAAGCCTTTGTTGGGTGTTTACAGCAACTAATAGCCTGTTCTTCCGATGACGAGTACAATCCATTTTAACTATTATAAGTTTTTGTTGATGGCAAACAACAACAAAGGCACAAATGAAAAGGTATATCGCTAAGAATTTCATTACTTTTATTTAACATATCTTCGGCGAAGGAGTTTTATTCTTACATCCTAATTCCCTTCGGAAAATCCGGAAGAACGGGTATTCCATTTTATTTAGTAAATTTGTAAAAATATTGTCCGTTATGACGTCAACAATAATAAGGCAGAAACTATATGAATACATAAAAGTAGCCGATGATAAAAAGTTAAAAGCTATTTATACGCTACTTGCGCCTATAGACCATGATATAACTAAATGGTGGCAAGATAAAAAGATGGTTGAAGAACTAAAACAACAAAATGCAGATATGGAATCCGGAAAGGATAAAGGTGTATCTTGGGACGTTGCCAAAGAACATTTATTGCTTAAACTTAAAAAATAAATTGCTTGGCATATCAAATTAGTTTATCTGCAATAGCAATTAAAGAACTTGAAGATTCTGCAATTTGGTATGAAAGTCAACAAAAAGGTTTGGGGCTTCGTTTTATGGAATCAATAAACAATTGTTTTGCATTTCTATCAGAAAACCCAGATACTTATTCTATAAAAATTTCAGATTTCCGTGAAGCTAAAATTGTAAAGTTCCCCTATTTAATAATTTATAAAATTGTAAAGAAAACCAATAATGTTAGGGTATTTCATATCTTTCATACAAAAAGAAATCCTGCATATAAAAATACTTAACATTAAATTTTACTAACTCTATGCCCCCGATTGATGCGCACGGATAATTTTAATATATTATTTTTTATTATTGTTTATTGGTAGAAAACACAAATAATGGTAGAAATCATAAATTTACATATAAATTATTTATATTTTAATTATTAAAACAATAATACTAAATTTGTATTTAATTTGTTTTGTTTTAAGGTATCATTTATTAATTATTTAACTTATATTATAATGTTATTTAATATGTATTCATATAAAAAACATCTGCATGAACAAAAAAATGCTGCCGAAAATGCTAAAAATTCATATTGTGAAATTAAAATAAATTTTGAAAATCATGAAAATTTAGAAAAATTTCTTGCAGATAGAGCATCTCGAAAAAAACAAAAAATCGCTAATAAAAATGCAATATTAATAAAAAAAATAAAATGTAGTCTCCTATCCGAAAATGATTATATCATCTTTGCTCTATTATTCTCAAATGAAGAATTGTCTGAACGTAGTTTTAATGTATGTATTGAAAATGGATTAAACACATTATAAAAAATCATTAATTACTACAAAAAAAACAAACATTCAGATACAATCTTTACCAAGTTCAGAAATTGTGGGCTTAAATCAGAAAATGAGTTAATTGTTCTAAGTGAAAAATATAAAGGCAATATACCTGATATAAACATTAAACATAGAGCGATTGAGGTTCAAAGAGTAAGTATATTGGATTTAATTAATGAACTCACCCCTTTTCAAAAAGTTATATTAAATAGGCATTTTGAATATTTGATTTCAAAATTAAGTGTGAGAACTCATAATGGACTTGCTAAAATATCAGCAACTTATGACATGAAGGAAATATTTGAAATGATTTTTGGAGATAATTTCAAATTTAAAAATATACCAAGCATAGGTAATGGTTCATTAGAAGAGTTAGATAAATTTAAAAGTGAATTAATTAGGTTTATAGCGTTTTTGCAAAAAAATGAAAAAGAACAATTAAGTAAGGAATATGCAAAACTCATTTTAAAAACGACTTTTGTAAATCTACCAGATAACTTTAATGAACAATATGAAAATGCTTTTAATGAAAATGGTAAAATTAAACTTTTTACACTTTTAAAACTTCTTATAGATTCTGGGCAGCTATTGGCTAAAAATGAGCAACAGCCTTTTTTGCTCTCATACACAAATGTGGATTCAAACTTAACGCTTGATACAATTGTTACAATATCAAAGGAACGAGTAAGACAAATAAAAACAAACCTGCAAAGTGAAATAAGAAATTATTTTTTATTTATCTCAAATTTCAATCCAGATGATTTAATTGATTACGGCATTTCCATTTATAATACATTTCAAATAATTGATGATTCTTTTGCAAGAAAAATAAATGAAAACGAAAAAGTAAATTTTAATAAAATCTTTTATAGCATAATTTTTGAAATTTTATTCAAAAAAACACATTCCGTTTTAGGCGATAAAAAAGTATTACAGGGAGAAAGAAAAACTAACAATAGGAGATATTTTCAAAATTATTATTTGATTAATTCATTATTTAATGGCTATTTTGATTTCGAAAAATTTATTGAAGATTTCTATTCTAAGCTAAATGAACCAATAGAAGAAACATATTCACTACATTTTCAAGGATACTTATTTAGTTTTTTAAAGGAAGGGATTAAAACTATTACAGATGAATTACTCTACATTTGCGAAACAATTCTATTTTTAGAGTTAGAAGTAGTACCAAATAGTGAAGGTTATATAGAATTTGAAAGAAGTAAACAAAAACAAATTCATGAATATTGTTTTGAAATTTTGGAAGAAAATTCAAAACCTATGACTTTAGAAGAAATCATAAAAGTTTTTGAATTAAAGTATCCAGATATTAATGTAAGTGAACAATCTATACGAGGAAATTTATTAAGAGAAAAAGACATTTTCATTTCTTTTAGTAGAACAAGTACCTATGGTTTAAGAAAATGGGAGGAAGAAAAAGAAAATATTAAAGGTGGCTCAATCCGCGACATTGTCGAAGAGTATTTAAATAATGAAGATGAACCAAAACACATTTCAGAAATTTGTGTTTATGTGCAAAAATTCAGACCAACTACAAATGAAAAAAGTTTGCGTACGAGTATAAAAGTTGATGAAAACAGGCATTTTAGTTTTTATGCAGGTAATTTTATTGGTTTAAAAGATAAAAAATATAACAATAAAATAAAAGAATATAAAAATTTGGTAGGCTTTTATTTCAATAAAACTTATTTTTATAAATTTAATGGATGGGGAATTGATAATATTGTAAATTATTTTGTTGAACAATTCGATTATAATTCAATACAAGTAAAATCAATCATTAATAATAAAATTGAGAACGGGGAATTAAAAATTACAATTGACAATAAAATATATTTATGAATAGAATAACCCAATTAAGAGATTACCATAATGCAGAATTAAAGAAACATTGTAATTCCAATCAAATAGATTTTAGTTCAGTAAATATATTATTGGACGCAGAAAAAACTAAAAAATTTTTAAAGCGTAATGCTTTAATACAGCAAACTATTGATAAAGAAATTGAAATCGCTATAGAAAATGAAAATAGATAGTATAAAAATAAATAATTTTCGACAATATAGAGAAACTTATTCTATTGACCTAAGAACCGATGAACGGAAAAATATTGTGCTTATTGGTGGATTGAATGGATATGGTAAAACAAATTTCTTAATGGCCTTGGTTTGGTGTTTCTATGGTGAAGATATTGCAAAAATTGATGATAATTTCAAAAAAGAAATTCAAAAATTTGGCAATTATGCAAAGTTCTTGAAAGGTACTTTAAATAGAGATGCATTAGAAATTGGTGAAGATGTTTTTTCAGTTGAAATAGAGTTGAGTGATATAGAATTACCTAATACTATTGAAATAAAATCTGCTACTAATTATAAATGTAAACTGAAAAGAAGTTTTGAAACTAATTCTGCAAATGAAAATTTTGATATAACCATTGATAGTTTAAAAATTAGCCAATTCAATGATAGTGATAGCAAAAAAGAATTTGTGAATGATTATTTAGTACCTGTAGAAGCAGCAAAGTTTGTTTTCTTTGACGCAGAAAAAATTGCGAGTTGGGCAGAACTTTCTACTAAAGAAGAGGGTAGTGTACTAAATGATGCTTTAGGAAAAATATTAGGATTAGATATATATGAAAATTTAATTAATGATTTTGAAAATTACACCGATGATTTGCGAAAAGAAAGTGCAACACCAAGCCTAAAGCAGCAAATTACAGCTATACAAAATGGAATTGAAATAAATAATGAAAAAATTTTAGTGAATGATATTGAGTTAGATAAAAAGGAAACCGCAATTTCAAATCTGAAAAATAAAATTATTAAATACCAAAACTATATTGCTAAACATAGTAATATGGATTTAAGCCAAGTAAATTTAAAAGAAATATACAAAAATAAAATAGACCTTGAAACTAAGCAAAAAGAAATAGAAAATAATTTTAATTTGCTTAGCGAAATCATACCATTTGCAATAGCAGGTGGTAAATTAGAAGAGGTTATTGAGCATATTTCAAAACAAAGCCAAAATGCTGATTTAAAAGAAAAAGATAGTGTAATAAGTGAAAAAAATAATTTATTATTAGAAAAACTGTTTAATAATCCACCATTTCCTAATGAAGGAGATATATCATTTTCAAAAAAAATGTTTTATGCCGATAAAGCAAAAAACATTATTGAAGAATTATTTGGTAAAAATGGAGATGAAATTGATTTGGATTTTGAACATGATTTGAACAAAATGGATACAGAACTCATTAATGTAACTTATAACTACCTTAGAAAGCAGTCTAAAGATATTTTTGAAGAAACAATTGACAATTTCAATAGAATAAAAAATGATCTTTCTGAAATTAGCAGATTAATTAAAAGAGCAGAAACACAACAAGAAGACGAAGACGTTATTAAATACACTAATAATAAAAATGATGCTGAAAGAAATATTGAAAAACTCATTGAAGAAAAGGGCGCATTACAAAATCAATTGAGTTTAATAAAAAAAAATATAATTACTGATACACAAAGAATGCATATTTTAATAAAAAAAATTGATGTTTCAGAACTAAAAAAGAAAAAATTAGATAAGGCAAACCAATATATTAAAACATTAAGAAATTTTGTTGATGAACAAAAAAGAAACAAATGCAATGCACTTGAAAATGCTATTTTGGAAGCTATGCAAAAAATAATGCATAAATTACAAAATGACACTAACGATAAATTTGTTGTAGCAGTTAAAGTTGAGACTTTACCCGATAATGATGGCTTGAAAATTACTCTTTTAGACAAAGATGGATTAATAATTTCAAAAGAATCTTTATCTCAAGGTGAAAAACAAATTTATATTTCAAGCTTAATAAAAGCAATTTTATCATTATCTATCCAGGAGTTTCCTATTTTTATTGATACTCCTGTAGGGCGATTAGACAACGAACATATAAACAATATTTTACTTTATTATTATCCTAACCTTTCAAGTCAGGTTGTT
Organism: uncultured Bacteroidota bacterium; assembly: GCA_903916555.1. Lineage (GTDB taxonomy): Bacteria > Bacteroidota > Bacteroidia > Chitinophagales > Chitinophagaceae > CAIYTT01. The sequence continues at coordinate 7,327 of CAIWXG010000411.1, read as the reverse complement.
ATTATGGCTACAAATAATGAAATTCCAAACTATCGTTATAAATTAATAGAACAACATGTTGCAAAAACCTATTTATTAGAAAATAAAAACAATAAAACAACTGTTATAAAAGGTTATTTTTAATATTATGATACGATTTAGGGTTACTAAGAAAAATGAAGAAAATTCAAAATATTTAACTAATTTATATGGTTTTCAAAATAATAAAATTGTTTATAGAATAGCATTTTGTTATAGTTTACAATTAAATAGAAAATTTAATTTGTCGGATGATTTTAATTTACCGTCGGATGGTGAAGATTTAAACCAAACCAGCAATATTTTTGGTGGTAAAATTTCTAATGAAAATTTGGTAATTTTTAGAGCTTTATTAGACCAACATTATTTAAAAAATACTACTGATGACGAGTTTAGTAAATTATATAGGTTACACCTTGACCATGGATTACAAAAATGGCATTCTGATTTGGAAGAAAAAAGCATTATAAGTGGTAGCCATATTTTATATTTAATGAATATAGTAAAGAATGGTATAGATTTAATTAGTGATAATAATCCATTTTATTCTAATAATAGTGAATTGAAAAACATTAAATGTTATGAAAATATAATTACATTATGTCTCGGCAAAGACGAAAAAAATCAAGAAGTTAAGCTAAATATTAATGATTTAAATGAGTTTGATAGTTGCAATATTGCAATTGCCGGAATGGTAGGTTCAGGAAAAACAGAATTGGTTAAAGATATTCTTTACCAAATAGCAACACAAACAAATAAAGAACTAAAGTTTATTTTCTTTGATTATAAAGGCGAAGGCAGCCCTGAAAGATTAAAAACATTTTTTGAGAAAACTGGTAGCAGAATGATAGATTTAAAAAAGACTCCAATGGAATTAAATCCATTAAGTTTTGTAAATCTGAATGAAACCAGAGCAAAAGATTTTAATATAAAATCATTTGTAGATTTTGTATGTACCATTGCTACACAATTGGGTGCAAAACAAAAGCATATTTTACAAACTGTAATTAACGATTGTTTTGACCAACAATGTGGTTTACATGAATTGTTACCGGAAAATTACAATAGTTCACATCCAACATTGGCGAACATTTTTGAAACATTACAATCCTATTATGTAAATAACGAAATTCAACCAGATGCATTATATGCTATCATTTCAGACCTTGCAACAAATATTTTCAGTTCAAATTCTAATGATGAATATAAGAAAATTTATGAGCAAAGCTTATATATTAATTTGCCAATAGAATTGTCAGATACTTTACGCCAGCTTTGTGTTTTTTTAACGCTTAAATATTTATTGGCAGAATTCAGTTCAACAAATGATACCGAACCTACTGCCAACAGAATAAAACCTTTACGCTATGTAATAGTTGTTGATGAAGCACATGTTTATCTAAAAAACAAAAATGCAAGTAAAGCTCTTGAAGACATTTTAAGGGTATTACGTTCTAAAGGCGTTGTGATTATTATGTTGACACAAGGAGTAGAGGATTATAAAACAAAGAATTTTGATTTTTCTTCCCAAATAAAAATCCCAATTTGCTTAAATATTAACAATAAAGACTATAAATTAATTGAATCATTTGTTGGAACTCCCAGAAGCAAACAAAAACTTCAGGAGACTATTAGTAAATTAGAACCACAAAAAGCAATAATAAACATTACAGAACCGCAAATTGTAGTTATAAATCAATTTTGGAAAAGACAAGAAAATTAAATATAAATATAAGTATAAACCCTTCCGTTGTTCCTGATGTTCCGTTAGTGCATCTTGAACTCCAAATAAACTCCGCCTATAAGGGCATTTTTAATGAAAAAGCTAAATCAAGGCTATATATACCTATCTTTTGCCACCCGATAACCCAAACAAGCAGCCTCATAACTTCGAGCATCAAGAAATTAAGCAAATCATGTATATCAAGGTTCGGACAAAAAAAAATCACACAAAAACCACACACCCTGAACACCTTAACCCACAAACAAAACCACCCTAATTCACCCCTAAAAGGTGTAATTAAACATCAAACGCCAATCTATAAATACAATACCTTACACCCGATATACCAAATATAAAAACTCCCGTTCAAAATCCAAATGGGCAATTTATGGGCAGTTTTTATTTTACAAGTATCTCATTATCAATGAAGTATAAAAATAAAACTGCCCATAATACTTTTTTAAATAAATGAGCAAAACCCAAAATAAAATCTATGAAAAACAACACAAAACAACAAGCCCATCAGATTGCAAAGAGTTATTTTTACTTGTATTTTTACTTCAATAGATATGCTTAATGTATATCATACTCTACATCCATGTTCCAAAATAAGTAAGCCCATTTGTCTGCTTGTTCGGCTATTATCATTTCGGTAGGTTTGCCGGCACCATGTCCTGCTTTTGTTTCTATACTTATAAGTACCGGATTTTTACATGTTTGTGCTGCTTGTAATGCAGATGCAAACTTAAAGGAGTGTGCAGGTACTACCCTGTCGTCATGGTCGCCGGTGGTAACAAAAACAGCCGGATAGCACGTACCCGCTTTCGCATTATGTACCGGAGAATATTTATACAAATAGTTAAACATTTCTTTGCTATCCTCTGCCGTACCATAATCGTAAGCCCAACCGGCACCTGCTGTAAATTTATTATATCTAAGCATATCTAACACCCCTACACCCGGAAAACATACTCTAAATAAATCAGGACGCTGTGTAAGACAAGCCCCCACTAATAAACCGCCATTAGAAGCACCCGAAATAGCCAAATACTCTTTTGATGTATAACCGGCACTTATTAGATATTCGCCTGCTGCAATAAAGTCATTAAATACATTTTGTTTTTGCATTTTAGTACCTGCGTTATGCCATTTATCTCCGTACTCGCCACCACCTCTTAAATTAGCGACTGCATACACACCACCGGCTTCCATAAATACTAAATTACTAATGCTGAATGTTGGGGTAAGGCTTATATTAAAACCACCATAACCATATAACATGGTAGGGTGTCTGTTATCCATCTTCATACCCTTACGCATCGTTATAATCATAGGTATTTTGGTACCGTCTTTAGATTTATAAAATACCTGTTTGCTCTCGTATTCTTCAGGATTAAATTTCACATCAGATTTTTTAAATACATCTGTTTCCGATTTCGAAATGGTATATCTGAAAATAGTTGGAGGATATATATAAGATGTAAATGTAAAATAGGTTTCTTTGTCATCGGCTTTACCGCTAAATCCGCTTGCAGTGCCTAAACCGGGTAATTCAATCTCTTTTTCTTTTTTACCATATAGGCTATACAAAAATACTTTAGTTACCGCATCTTTAATATAAGATGCAAAAAATTTACGACCACAAGTGGTAATAGTTAATGGGTATTCTGTTTCAGCAATTACTACTTTCCAGTTTTTACTTTCCGGTTTTGCAGCATCTGTTTTCACTAATTTTCTATTGGGTGCTCCCTGATTTGTAGTTATATATAATTTACCCTTTTCAGAAAATACAACATCCTGTTCGTGTTCAAAACCGGTTACTATGGGTACAATAGGAGCATCTTTTTTGGTAAGGTCTTTTATATACAACTCATTACCATAAGTAGCATTAGCTGCGGTAATTACCAAATAGTTTTGGTCTTCCGTTACCGACCCGCCAATATAGCGGCGTGGTGTTTTTTCGCCACCAAAAATAAGAATATCACTTGCCTGCGGTGTACCTAATTTATGATAGAATAATTTATGAATCTGTGTTTTTTCAGATAGTTCGCTACCCTTGGGCTTATCGTAACTGCTGTAATAAAAACCATCATTCCCCAACCAAGCTAATCCGCTAAATTTCACATCGCGCAAAGTATCATCTACTTTTTGTTGGTTTTTGGTATCTATTACAATCACTTTCCTCCAATCGCTACCACCCTCACTAATTTGATAAGCTGCCAAAGAGCCGTCTTTAGTAAATTCTATACCCTGTAAAGAAGTAGTACCGTCTTTTGAAAAAGTATTAGGGTCTAAGAAAACTTCTGCTGTTCCATTAGCTACCGGTGGCTGTCCGTTATCTAACTGTCGGTATAAAACACTTTGGTTTTGCAAACCATTATTTTTATAAAAATAAGTGTAATCCCCTTTTTTAAACGGTGCAGAGTATTTTTCGTAATTCCAATATTTAGTTAATCTCTTTTTTATATCATCTCTATAAGGAATTTTGCTCAAATATTCGTTAGTAACTTTATTTTGGTCTATTACCCATTTTTTTGTTTCCTCGCTTCTGTCATCTTCAAGCCAGCGATAAGGGTCTGTTACTTCTTTACCAAAATATACATCTTTCTGTTCTCCTTTTCTTGTTTCAGGATATTTACCTGTAAACGCTGCTTTATTTTGTGCTGTAACTGCCATACTTAATACTAGAAATGCTATACCTGTTATTACTAATTTCATTTTTTCTAATTTTTTTAAAGATATATAATTTAGGCAAAAATAATATTTTTAATTTACGAAATAGATTATTGTTACTCTTTCGTTTAAAATCTAAATATAGTAACTATATGTCTCCATAAAATGAATCCCGTGGGGATGATATTATTATAGAAAATGTCAATTTCTATAACACAAAACCCAGAATGGGTGATATTGTTTTACGATGTATGTGCAAATAATATCACCCATTCTGGGTTGGTAGCATTTTGTATTTTATTTTGCTATAATAATATCATCCCTTCGGGATTTTGAAAAGAGTATTTTACTTTTTTTACAAGTATGAATAACTACTAAATTTCTAAATTTTAAAAGATTTCAATCTGGGGTTTTCACTTACATTACCGGTACGTTTTAGTACGCCCCAACTTTGCAATTGTCCTTTAAAAGCTCTTCTTATCGATTTATAAAGAATGTATAGCATGAGCCATCTATATATTATTCTTTGTGGTATTAACCATACTAATTTAAAAATATTTTCTTTTTCATATATAAAAGCGAGCATACCTACTGCTAAATCAATAAGCATATATAAGCCATAATATATTAATATTTGCATTGCATTGCCTGTTAATATACCTATTAGCATTAAGAAGTCTGCTAATGGTGCTATTAAAGGTATTAGAATTTGAAATATTAAAATATTAGGTAAAGCTATCATACCTAAGCTGCCATAAGATTTATTAAATAAAGCATCTCTGTTTTTCCAGAAAGATTGCATAACACCAAAACTCCATCTAAAACGTTGTTTCAAAAACTGTCCTAATGTTTCCGGAACTTCGGTGAGTGCTATTGCTTTATTTTCATTTTTTATTTGATAACCGGCACGTAATAGTCTCATTGTCAAATCGCAATCCTCAGCAAAAGTATCACTTGTAAAACCACCCGATATTTCAATTGCCTCTTTTCTGAAACAGCCGATAGCACCCGGTACTACGGTAATCGCATTTATTAATGCAAATGCATTTCTGTCAAAGTTTTGGCTGGTAATATATTCTATACTTTGCCACTTTGTAAGTATATTTATTTCATTTCCTACTTTTACATTACCTGCCACTGCACCTACAAGTTTGTTATTAAAATGAGGCATTAGTAATTCTAATGCATTAGGAACTAAATTAGTATCGGCATCTATGCATAACACAAAATCAGCATCTGTTTTACTTATTCCAAAATTTAGTGCCGTTGCTTTGCCGCCATTTGGTTTCGTATATACATTAACTTTACTATTGTTTTTAAACACCTCGGCAACTTTTTCATAAGTACTGTCTTTACTACCATCATCAATAAAAATAATATTGAAATTTGAATAAGTACTTTTTAAAAGATTTTTTACAGCTCTCACTGCATTTACTTCTTCATTATAAGCCGGTACAATAATGCTTACCAATGGCTTATCGGTTAAATGTTGTATTTGAGCATGTTTTTCGTTCGCTTTTTCTTTAATTGCAAGAATAGCTAATAAGAAAATTCTGGCAATAGATAAAACAATGCAAATAACAAATAAATAAAATAAACATCTACTAAGCCAAAAACCGAATTCAGCAACAAAATAGCTCATTTGTATCCAGTAATAGCTGTTTGTTTTGGGAACAACAGGCATAAGTTGTTCTTTTTTTTCATTTAGTAAATCGGCTACTGTGGTAAAGGTATATCCCTTATCTTTAAAATATTTTATAATGCGAGGCAATGCTTTTATGGTTTCTTCTCTATTTCCGCCTGCATCGTGTAATAAAATGATGTTTCCCAATTTTTCTTGTTTCACTATTCTCTCAAAAATAGTATCAGCCGTTACACCTTTCTCCCAATCATTAGGGTCTATCGATTCGCCTACAGTTAAATAGTTATTTTCCTTTGCCAAAGCAACAGGCATTAACTCTTCCATTGTTTCCGGTTCTGAATCTGCATTAAAAGGTGCTCTGAAAAGCACAGTAGAGTGTCCTGTTATACTTTCTATTAATAAACGAGTGGAATTATATTCAAGCAAAGCCCTACTTACACCTACCTCTGCAACATTTGGATGTGTAAACGTATGATTCCCTATCTCAAAACCTTCATTATAAAGGCGTTTTACAATAGATATATTATTTTCTGCATTTATACCAATCATAAAAAAGACTGCCGGCACATGCTCTTTACTTAATATATCTATTATTTGTGGCGTATATTTATTATCAGGTCCATCATCAAACGATAAAACTATTTTCTTTGGTTTTTTGCCATACTTTTTAATTACGAATATAGAAGGCAAAATTTCATACTTTTCATTTATAATTAAGTCTTCGGCAGTATCTACAACTGTTGCAATATGTCCGGCTTTAGGTGTTGTTATTACATCTAAAATATCTCCTTCTCCTATATAATCTACATCATTACTTTGATGAACTTCATTTAGTTGACTGTAATTAAAACTATCAATACCGTTGTCGCTAATATCTTTATTGTAAAAGGTCCATAAACGACTGTCTTCGCTGCCTAAACGCCATAATGCTACACCGGCTAAATTACTTTCAGCTGCAAAACGAATGGTATTAAAGTTTGTTGCAGCATCTGTAAAATAAACATTGTGTTCAATATTATTTTCATCAAAATAGTTATAATTTAAATTATAAGTACTAGTATCAAATTTCACTTTGCCTTCCGATTCTGATGCAATACTTAATGCTTCCGCAAACGAAACATCATTAGCCTTATCTCCTTTGGGCCAATCGTAACCATACCCTGCTAATCCTAAAATAATTTTGCCTGGACCTGCCTGTTTCAAAATTTCATCTGTTGCTGCTTCAATCCATAATTGCGAACTAATAGAACCTGGCATGCTACCACTACTAT
>CAIWXG010000410.1 GCA_903916555.1 uncultured Bacteroidota bacterium | reverse complement strand
GTAAGGTCTATTGTTACTTCAAGCCCATCGGCACTAAGTACCCTTATTGCATCATCACCTTTTACATCCCCTTCATTATGTACACCGCTCATAGTATAGTTTTGAGTACGGGTATCCACTTCTGTAACGTCAAGCAAAGGATTAATAAGATGCAACCCACTGGTAAGAATATCCGGTTGCACTTGTCCGTATAGTACTTTTATTCCAACTCTACCTGCACCTATTTGTACTACAGAGGCAAACAGTACACCAATAACAATAAGCAATAATGCAATACCTTTTATTGGATTACTAACAAACTGTAAGCGCTGATTAAATTTTGGTACTAATACCCCTGCAATAAAAACCAATATTCCAAATACAATGAAGCCCATAAAAATTATTTAATAATGAAATACAAAATTACAACTAAATAATTCAATAAATAAGATAGTGTAAAATAATGTCATTTAAAAGTGTTAAAAATAAATGATTATAAAAAATTGTATACTAATGTGTTGTAGTTGAGGAAAATTTATTTACTTTTTTATGCTCATAAATATATTTCGTCATTTTCCTTGAATGAAAATCTAATTCTTGAATTGATTCCATTAAATAATTGAGCATTAACTTACTTTCAGTATCCTCAAATTCTTTTTCATTAAATATGTTTAAAACACCCATTATGGAAGTTATAGGTCTTCTAATTTCATGAGAAATCATAAATAACATATCCTCATGCGATTTTAAAAGTCGTAATATTTCTTCTTCCATCTCTTTAATTTGTGTTTTTAAAATCCTTAATGAAAGAAATCTATTTATTTTTGAATTCGTATCTTTAATAGGAATTATTACCGTCTCTACCCAATAATAATTACCGTCTTTTGTTTTGTTTTTAATTTCTCCTTCCCAAACCTTACCATTACTTATATTTTTCCACATGTTAGTAAAAAAATCTTTTGAATGAAAGCCTGAATTAATAATATTATGGGTATTACCTACTAATTCATTTAAATCATATTTAGATACTTCGCAAAACTTATTATTGGCATAAGTAATTACTCCATTTTCATCTGTTATACTACAAATAATATTTGAATCTATTGCTTCTACATGCGCATTTAGTAAAGTATTAATTTCTTCTTTTTGAGTTTTGATAACATTTAATTCGCTAATATCTTTTCCTATAGCCACTAATTCTATAAGATTTTGATTGTCATCACAAATTCTTGTTATTGTCCATTCTATTAATTTGTTTTTATTATTCCTACCTATATTAATTGTAACTTTTACCGATTCATCTTGAGTTTTTATTTTCATTAACTTATTAGAAATAATTTATTTTTGATTATCACTATACCCATAAAATATGGAACTACCAATTAGCTCATCTTCTGTTTTTTCAAAATAGTCACAGAATGTTTTATTTACATATTTCCTAATACCGTCTGCTGTTAAAATTGAAATTAAATTAGTTGAATTTGCCAATATATTTAATCTCTTTTCTATAATACTAAAGTCTTTATGCATATATAATAATAAACATTTATTTTGTTAAACATCGACTTAAACACTAAGTGATATTTTTGCAAATTTAAATTTTTATTTTAAACTTAAAAAACAAATGTATAATTTGTTGTGTTATGTATATGTTGTTTGGTTTTTAGTATATAAAATAAATTTAATTATATTATATGATATTTTGAATAAGTATTACACAAAAAGAAGCTGTCTCAAATTTAGAGACAGCTTCTTTTTATATACAATTTGTAATCTATTAGTGGTTTATATTCTGTAAAAATTCAACTATTTTGTCTCTTTCCGTATTCGTTAAAAGTGCTCTGGTTTGCATGTGCATACCAACTGTTTTCCAGTCCTCATCCGAAAAAGTATTAGGTGATGGTGTATTATGGCATCTTTGGCAGTTTTCTGCCCATAATTGTGTTCCACCTTTGGCTGCTACTTTCTGACTTTCTTTGCAACTGAATAAAAACAAGCCTGAAAAAGCAATTACACAAATTGTAATTATTGTTATTTTCTTATTTATGCTAAATTTTTTCATAAAATTTGTTTTTAAAATTCGGTTGAAAATTGAATTATAAATCTATTAATTGTTGAAGTACCTAAAGGTAGCGAACTCGAAAATGCTGCGGATGTATTATTAAAGTTTACATTTTCATAAGTACATTTTACCACTGTTCTCCAGCTAAGCCAATAATCAATCCCAAAATCTGATTCAGTATAATTTTGCCCCCATGTAGAACCACTTGGAGATGCATATGTAACATATCTATATGCCAATTCCAAGTTCTTTATATATTTATTATTTGATAGTGCTGGTCTAATGGATAGTTGTCCAAAGCCCGAATTAGTAGTATTTGTAAAATTATAGAAATTCATGCCTGTATCTAAATAACTTTGCTTACTTATCGATGATACGTTGTATTGACCTTTAATGTTAAATTGAAATGGCCCAATATATTTTATAAAGTCCAAATCAATAGCATACATAGAAACCATTGGGTTTTTGAAACTGTCAATTGCACCAATTGGAGTTGCTAAACTACCATAAAGACCTGAAAGACCAATTTCTAAACTGGAATTACACAACGGAAGCAAAGCAATTCTGCCACTTACTGTTTTGCCATTTTGGATAGAAGTTGACCCTACTCCTTGTATAGTACCATCATGATTTAATTGAAAGCCATTTGAAAGTGCAACATCATAGCTCCACTTCATACTACCAAGTGGTAAACCACCTTCTAATTCTACTCCAAAATCACTACCTGGCAAATCCATTCCTATTGGGTCTGATGCCAATTTATTTATCCAACCTGCTGCTAATCTTTTATTATAAATGCCAAATGGTAATACCAAATAACCTCCTCTTGCTATTAAACCTGGAGCTATGAAGTAGGACACATCAGCCCAATTAACTCCTAAACTTGTTCCATCAAAAGATGGCTCAAATTCTAATAGCATATTTTCGCCATGTCTCCATAAAAACATAGGGCTGAATTCAAAGCGGTCAGCATCTGTAATGCTATTTGTATTGTCTTTGGTTTTTATACCGCCATAAGTATTAGTTGTTACTTGTTGCACGAAACCAAATGTTGTTAAACCTACAATCATAAAATGGCTTTCGCCAACTTTCGATTCTGTCCTGTTGGTAAGATTACCAACAGGGTTTGATGCATTGTTGCCTAAAGTATCTTGGGCAAAAGTGTGAGTTATGCATGTACAACACAAAAAGGAAAATGCAATGTATTTTAATCTTGTTTTAAATGTTTTCATATTTATTTGTTTTAATGTATGAAAAATATATTGCTTGTAAAATAGACGATAATAAATATTATTTTTTTAATGTACGTACGTAGTTTACAAGCATCCACCTTTGTTCGTCTTTAAGAATTGCTTTATAAGCAGGCATTGGGTTTCTGCCTTCAGACATTTTCCAGAATAATTCACCATCGGTTTGACCCTGCACTGCAGCAGATGAGTGGTCTGCGGGTTTAGGATTTAATGACGCTGCGGCAGGGCCGTTTCCTTTTCCTTTCTCGCCATGGCAAGGTGCACATGTAGATTGGTATAATACTTTTGCATCTTTTAAAACAGATGTATTACCCGCAAGCGGATTTTTAACACTGCTTGCAGATGACGGGGCTACCCACTTTCCTTTTGACTGTGCAAAAGAGGCCTGAAATGCAATTACTAGCACGAGTACAGCTAAAACTTTTGTTGTTAGATTTTTCATTTATAATGTTTTTTAAGTTCTAATACAAATGTAGGTACATCTAAAAACAAAAATACTGATGCTAATCAACAATAAGTATGATTGAAATCAATGCATTATCAAGTAAATATTAT
>CAIWXG010000409.1 GCA_903916555.1 uncultured Bacteroidota bacterium | reverse complement strand
TGATAGCGGAAAAAGTAGTGAAAACTATGTATAAATTTTTACATTTGCTAATTAAACTTAAAATTACAAATGAGAATAGCTATTATTGGAACCGGTTATGTTGGTTTGGTTACCGGAACTTGTTTTGCAGAAACAGGAAATAATGTTACCTGTATTGATATTAATGAAGCAAAAATAAATAATTTAAAACATGGTAAATCTCCAATATACGAACCCGGTTTAGATATACTTTTAGAAAGAAATATAAAAGAGAAACGTATTTCTTTTACTACATCATTAGACGAAGGAATAAAAAATGCTAAAGTAATATTTTTAGCTCTACCTACGCCACCGGGTAAAGATGGCTCAGCTGATTTACAATATGTTTTAGATGTTGGAGAATCGTTAAGCAAAATAATTACAAATTATGTTGTAATAGTAAATAAAAGTACTGTGCCTGTAGGTACTGCTGAAAAAGTTCATACTGTTTTAGCTCAAAAATTAGATACATCTTTGTTTGATGTGGTTTCTAACCCGGAGTTTTTACGTGAAGGCGTTGCTGTTGAAGATTTTTTAAAGCCGGATAGGGTAGTGATAGGTACATCATCAGACAGGGCTAAAAAAATTATGGACGAGTTATATCAGCCATATATTAGACAAGGTAACCCTATTCATTTTATGGATGTGAGGTCATCTGAAATGACAAAATATGCCGCCAATTCTTATTTAGCAATGCGCATCTCTTTTATGAATGAAATGGCTAACCTTTGCGAACTTACTGGTGCAAATGTAGATTGGGTTCGTATAGGTATGGGAGGAGACTCTAGAATTGGTAAACGCTTTTTATTTCCGGGTATAGGTTATGGCGGTAGTTGTTTTCCAAAAGACGTACAAGCACTATCATTTACTGCTAAACAATTGGATTACGAATTCCAATTAATAGATACAGTAATGAAAGTGAATGACAAACAAAAACTCATTTTAGGTAGAAAAGTAAAAAGATTCTTTGGTACTGATTTATCCGGATTGACTTTTGGAATTTGGGGGCTTGCATTTAAACCTGAAACCGATGATATTAGAGATGCACCATCTATTGAATTAATAAAAGAATTATTAGAGGCGGGTGCTAAACTTAGAGTTTTTGACCCGGAAGCAATGAATAATATAAAAAATATATTTGGAGATAAATTATATTATTCTCAAAATCAATATGATTGTATTGCAGGTGTAAATGCACTAATAGTCGTTACAGAATGGAGCGAATTTAGAAATCCTAATTTTGAAAATATTCATGAAAGTATGGCAAGTCCGGTAATTTTTGATGGTCGAAATGTTTATTCTATTGATAAAATGGAATCAATGGATTTTTATTATGAAAGTATGGGAAGAAAAATTATACATCCGGAATTTAAAAAATAAATAAATATTACTAATAATTATGGCTAAAAGAATTTTAATTACAGGAGCTGCAGGTTTTTTAGGCTCTCATTTATGCGATAGGTTTTTAAAGGAAGGTTATATTGTAGTAGGAATGGATAACCTTTTAACCGGAAATATAAAAAATATAGAACACTTATTCCCTCTAAAAGAATTTGAGTTTTATCATCATGATGTTACAAAATTTGTACATGTACCGGGTAATATAGACTACATTTTGCACTTTGCCTCTCCTGCAAGTCCTATAGATTATTTAAAAATGCCTATCCAAACTTTAAAAGTTGGTGCATTAGGTACACACAATTTATTGGGCTTAGCAAAGTCAAAAGGATCTAGAATACTTGTTGCATCCACATCAGAAGTTTATGGAGATCCATTAGTGCATCCTCAGACAGAAGAATATTGGGGAAATGTAAATCCGGTAGGGCCAAGAGGTGTATATGACGAAGCTAAACGATTTATGGAAAGCATTACAATGGCATACCATACTTTTCATAATTTAGAAACACGTATAATTCGTATTTTTAATACTTATGGGCCAAGAATGCGCCTTGATGATGGTAGAGCATTGCCTACATTTATGAGTCAAGCACTTAGGGGTGAGGATATTACCGTATATGGTGATGGTTCTCAAACTCGCTCTTTTTGTTATTGCGATGATTTAGTTGAAGGTATTTATCGTCTTTTACTCTCAGATTATACAAGACCTGTAAATATTGGCAACCCATCTGAAATTACTTTATTAGAATTTGCCGAAGAAGTATTAGCACTAACAGGTTCTAAATCGAAGATTATTTTTGAAGCCCTGCCACAAGACGACCCAAAACAACGTAAACCAAATATTACCAAAGCACAACAAATTTTAGGTTGGGAACCTAAAATTGACAGACATGAAGGATTAAAAAGAACTCTGGAATATTTTAAGTTACATATTTAATTTTATATATTAAAAGGAATAATCATGAAAATGGGCTGCCAAATATGGTTGGTAGCCCATTTTTTATGATTAATTTTATTTACCCCACTATTTGTAATATACTTTGGGGTGTAATGGAAAAAAAAGTATGCTGTTTGTTATATAGGTTATTGAAGTGGGTATATTGTATGCTATCTGCTATATTAAGTTTAGATAGTAATAGAATTAATTAAATCGTACTATTCATAAAGAGATAACATGAATATGCATAATACCTATGGAATATATAATATAAAATATTAATATATAATTTGAAAGACTTATTGCTTTCTGAGTATTAATTTAATAACAAAAAAATAAAATACACAT
>CAIWXG010000408.1 GCA_903916555.1 uncultured Bacteroidota bacterium | reverse complement strand
GCAATTCTACATACAAAATCTTGTAATGAGGTTGGTTGGATAAAGTTCGAACAATGATTTAGACTCACATTTTTGTTTATTGAAAAAAATCACAAGCTTTTTTTATGGTTATGACTAAGATTTAGCATTAGAATAACTTCATAATTTAGTAGCTAAGCAACAAAAAAAAATTATTTGCTTACCCGGTATTTGAATATTATTTTTGTATTATGGAGGATATTCAAGAATATAAATTCAATTCGACGTATGAAATGGCTGATTTAATAGACGGTTCTGTTAGAAATGATGTGAGTTTTTGGAATTTTAATGAACAAGATTTTATCAATTGTGCGGTCAAATATTCTAAGGACACTCTACTCCATTTATATATTGTAACTACAGCATTTAATTATTATCATCGTGACTTTAAGAAGAATGGTGACTGTATTGATGAAGATAGTATTGAGAAATGGTACAACTTATTTGAAGAATATTGCATAAAAATTAAAAAATTTAATTTTGACGAAAATATTGAAATAATCACATGGTTTGATAAAAACTATAAAAAATTTGTTGAACTTTTTGAACATATGGCTGATGAGGTATTTTATGTTCTTTTCTCCAATAGAGGATTTCTACTTGAATTTAATAATTTGGTTGCCAAAACAATTCGGGAAGACGTTGTAATACCTTCGAAACACTTGACAAAAAAAGGTACGATAAAACGTATGAATATATCTGTTTGGGTAAAAGATTCAGTTTTTCATAGAGACAAAGGGCGTTGTGTTTTCTGCAATACCGACTTAACTCGTTTAGTTAATACACTGACCAATTCAAATTTCGACCACATTGTTCCATTAGACCTATTTGGAGCAAATGACCCTTGCAATATTCAATTAAGTTGCGAACATTGTAATAAATCCAAGACAAATAATGCTGGCTCAACAAGTAAAAAGTACATTCCTTGGTGGTCTAGAAAATAGGTAAAGTTGGACATAGTTAGTTTATTGTAAAATAAGTTCCTTCCTTAACAATTTTTGTTTTAAGTTTGTTTTTGCAATGTCGCCTATGTTTTGTCTTTCATAAAATGATTTATTTTAGTTGGCACACTAATTTCTAACTGGAATTTCCCCTATTAGCCCCCATGTTTGGAAAAACAAGTCGTTCAGATTGTCTGCCTATTGCAATTGCAACTTTGAATAATGCAGCTATTTTAGCAAGTTGGAATTTCAAGCATATCGTAAATATAAGCAGAATCAGAGGATATAATGGAATTAATCATAAGAGAGGATATAAAATTTTGGAAATAAGAACCCCAAGAGAAATTTTAGAAGTATGAAAACAGAAAAAAAAGCAAAAACAGAATCACCGGTTGAGCAATTACGTGAGATACGAGATAGTATTAGCACTGAAATTCAGGATATGACATTTGAACAATTAAAAAAATACATTGATGCTCAATTAACTTTACACTCCAAAAAAGTTTGGCAAAAAGCAGGATTTGTCCATTAGATTTGGAGAGAAATAAAATCGAAGATGGTTTAGCTTTACTGAAAAAAGTTCGAACCCGGCAAAAAACCCCTCCAATAAAGGCTTTCAACTAAATTATTACAAAATGGCTCAACGACTTCGAACTACAAAACCCGCTCTGAAAGCGGGTTTTGTAACTTTAGCAATTTAAAGTCGGGAAGACAGGACAATGTTCGAACATTTTCCTTAAAGATTTGATTGCTTTACATGAAGTTCTGAGCAAATCTATATTCAAAATTGGGTAGAGAGGTTGGTTGGACAAAGTTTGAACAAGTATTCTAAAATTTTATAGTTTTACGCCATCTCATAAATAAGACAATTAATGGATGCAGCAGCTTTAATGCAATTTGCAGATAACTATACGTCTGTAGATTTCAATAAAATAAAATTCGACTGGAACGGGAAACATGGCAATGATTTTCATGATAACAATATTGAATTCAGAATACAGCTTACGGAATTTCTCATTCCGAAGTTAAACACAGTCAGACTGGAACTCATTCGGGATATCTATTTAGAAGAAGGAAAAGCATCAGAGGAGACATTCGGTGTTTATAAGAATTTCAACCTCCTTGCACAAGAATTATTGCAAGGCTTGCATGTTATTGTAGCTTTTATAAGATTGTTTTGCCTGCTATTGTTTTTATTAGCTGTATTGCATGGGCGGGGCAATCAGCAAAAGCCAAAGCTGTGGGAGGGTTTTAGGGGTTGTAATTGATACGCTCATATACCAAAACTGGTATTGAAGCAATACGGGGGCGTATTTTTAGGGTAGAAAAAAATTATTTTTTTGGCCGTGCAAATAGAAAAACAAAAGCTTTATAAGAGAAAATAATGTTTAATCCCTATAGTCTGCCGACATACACATTTTAAGTTTGAAAAATAAATATTGCAGGTTTATTTTGGTTGCTGTAAACATACCATGTTTATTTGTCCGCTTTTTAACATGAAAAAATTTTCCCGTTCGAATTACCAATAGACATTTGCAATAATGTATCATTTCAAATTTTACGATTATTGCAAACTATTTGAATTGCAGCCATCTCATTTTCAGCTATATCCAATAGAACCCATTTATTACCGTTTAATTCCAAAATGATGGCAACGGTGAATAAAGCGAGTTAATATGAAATTTCATCAATTGTGTCAATAACTCCTGTATCATTTCAAAAGTAAATATTGGGTTGTAATTTTCGTCATTGAAACTGCATCCTGTAAGTGCTATAATTGCTTCAATTCGCTTTTTGCCTATTCTGCCAAATCCTGCCCAATAGAAAATTGCCTCATTGATTACAGTATAGTAGATGTATTTATATTCCAATTCCTCAACGGCTTTATCATTTCTATTTTGAGCTGCTGCAATTTCATTAATACAATCTGCATATCTTACATTGCCAACGAACGAGTTTTTATGAACTTCCATTAATTCACCTAATGTATTGCCAACCAATAAGGGATTTTTGCACTCGTTATATTTAACTACTATCTTTTGTATCGCAATGTTTAAATCTTTATCAGATTTGTAATATGAGACGAATGAATTATCTAATGCTGAATTCCAAATTTCTTTCATTACAAATTGTTTGTAAAAAATATTCAAAACGATTTTTTGTGGATATTCGTTTTTTGAATATCGCTCCCTGAATTTTAACAGTACATGCACTGCATCTTTATATGATGCCGAAAAATCAATATTCATATTTTGATAATTATATTTTTAATAGTAGAATTTTACCGAAAAGATGACATTATTACACTGCATTTTTTTTACACGCTTGTAATTCTTTCTTTAATTGTTCATTTTCGGCTTTTAATTGTTGCACTTCATCCTCCTTCGCCTTTCTGTTTTGATATTCCGCCCATGTTGGAAATTTACTGGCATAGACAAGCTCACGGATTATATAATTAATTATGGTTACTGTTTTTGCAAAAGGTGTAAACAATTTTTCTATTCTTTTTGAAAGCAAATCTTCAACTGAAATACAATATGAACGACACTTACTTTCTTTATCAATTGGTT
The DNA here is from genome assembly GCA_903916555.1 of uncultured Bacteroidota bacterium. Classification (GTDB taxonomy): domain Bacteria; phylum Bacteroidota; class Bacteroidia; order Chitinophagales; family Chitinophagaceae; genus CAIYTT01. The sequence goes on along the minus strand of CAIWXG010000408.1, from coordinate 6,229 downwards.
TGTCTGTTTTTATATCAATAATTTGAAATCTATCTGCTATAATAAATTTAATTTTCTGCCCATCTTTGTAACGATGGAATGAATTGACATTTAACACGGTTGGGTATTTTTGCATATATTCATAGGATACAATTATTTTCTCGTCAATATTAGACAAAGAAAATATTTCCTCAAGTGTATTTCTTAAGATTGGTTCAGCGTCAATTTGATTTATTTGTATTGCTACGTATTGTGTTGCCATATTAATTTGATAAATTTGCAAAAAAAGCTAATCAAGTATACTTACAATAAAAAAGTAATCTTTTCTCTCATAGTTGCTTTCATATGAATATTTGGCTTTCCCCTTATAGTAAATTGATGAATAGTCATATATTTCATTCTCTTGTGCCTGACCAAATTCAGCCCTTGCACGGCTCATATTTGCTCGTGTTGTTCCCTTTAATATTTCCAATAACATTTTCGGTGGCATTGTGGGGTCTTCACATAGGAAAATTACACGCCTAACGATATTCCCTGTGTATTCATAACCTACAACAGATTTTCCAAATTTATCATATCTAATATATGCAAATTTATTTTCATCAGGAAATGACTTAACTTCGTATCCCGCTGCTTTAATATTTGCTATTGACATATTCTTGTCTTTAGAAATGTCTTGACAATAAGAAAATAAATTTATCAATAAATTACTTGCGATAAACATTATTACGTTCTTCATGTGCGTCTTTTATTTTGGCGTTAATTTAATATAATAAAGATTAAACTTGTAAAATATCATTACTCCAATACCATTTTATTGTGTTTTTATCTTGTACAATAAATAACGTATCGAAGTCTAATTGAGCATATTGTTTTTCAAAAAAATTCGCAAAATCATAATTGAAATAATCACATAAAAATTCCACCGTGTTGTCAAAGGGTGCTGCTAATATTGCGTTAACTTTATCGTAAGTTACACCTTCTATTTCGATCTGGTTGCCAACGTATCGTTGCAAGTCGGATGCCTTTTCTTTTGCTTCTAAATGTGTCATGTTATTTTAGTTTAATGCTTTTTTAAATATTCAGTTTTTGCCCATTTGTCAATTTCCAAAAATACATATAACGGCACATACCATTTTTTTATCACATCATCTGGCGTTTCGCCGTAGTATTCAATTAGCTGCGTTTTAAATGTAAAATACCTTGCATTATTACCGTGTTTATAATCATGCCAAGTATTGTATAGCTCAATATACCATTGGTCGTATATTTGTTGGTCTATACTTAATATAAAATCATCATATGCCTCAATTCCGCTAATATATTTTGGTTTAAAATTCATTTCGTGTCGCCATTTATAAATATCATATTTTGTGAATTTGTTGATATTATCCATGCCTTGCGAATACCCAACGACATGCAAAATCAAAAAGATTCCTATAACAAAAAGTTTCATCATTTTTTTTATTTAAAACTGGTTCATTTTTTAGCACGAAAAAACCCGAACATTGACATTCACTTGCTCTTGAGGGGGTCAAAGCCCTATCGTACAAAGTGAAGCAACGCTCAGGCTTATAACCCGAGCATTTGCTAAACTTCCTCTGTACGATTTGAATTTTTGACCTTCCAAGAAACAAAGACAGTTTTGCAAAATGCAAAATCTTAATATATAATTATTCAGTTTTTATCTATTCAATAAGTTGTATTTTTTTGGTAATCCTCAAAAGTAGCTAATTATTTTATGTGTTGTAGGTTATTCGTAACTATTTATTTTTCTGCCGCTTTACGTTATCCATTTAAAATAAAAAGCCCTCAGTTACGGCAAAGAATCCATATTTCCAATAGTTTAGAAAAAAATATATTTAAAAATACCCAACGTTTGCAACTGCCTATCTGTCTGTTAATGTTCAAGCAATAAATTAGGTGGCTGAATAGGTGAATAGCCTCCGATATAAGTAAATTTAGTAACGTAAGATATGTATAAAAGGTTGATAGTAAGCAGTTGTTTCTTCTTAGGACAATATAGTATTAGAGATAATTACTTGCTAAGTAAAAGCGTTTTAACGAAAATAATTTTTAATGAATAAACAAGCAATATGGATTGCCATAGCCGAATACGAAAATATGTATGAGGTAAGCAATCAAGCAGAAGTAAGAAGTTTAAATAGAATAATAGAGTTAACAGATGGTAGTAAAAGAAAAATTAAAGGAAAAACCTTAAAACCGAAGGTAAATAATGATGGTTATCACTATGTTTCATTATCAAAAAACGGGGCAACGCATACAAAATACCTACAAAGACTGGTAGCAGATGCGTTTATCCCTAATCCCAACAATTTACCGCAGGTCAACCATTTGCAAGGCAAGGAAAACAATACTCCTGAAACTCTTGAATGGGTATCGGCGAGCAGCAATACTTTACATGCCTACAAGAGCGGATTAAACTCGAATATGGGAGGAAATCACACTTTTGCTGTGTGCGTTATAGACAATGAATTAGGGCTGAAATTTGATACCATAAAAGAATGGGTAATTGCTCGGGGTCTTAACTATTCAACTGGTCGTAATATTTTAAGCGGTTGTAATAATTCAAAAACCATCAACCTATCACAAATTGTTAAATTAGAAAAAGAAAAACTATAAGAAATGAATATTAATCAAGAAGGAAGTAAAAAGCCAAGCAACTCTGCACACTTTGCAGACTTCGCACGGGCGCAATTTACGAATGTAGTAACATTGAATGAGGAAGAACAAAATAGAATTAATTCGCCTTTAATAAACAAATATGTCTATGAAAATTTACCGGAACCACTTAGAGAATGTTGTTCCATTTTTAACACTCCAAGAGAAAAAGACGTATTCCTTACAGGAGCTATAGCTGTATTGAGTGGCTGTTTTAGCACGGTTTATGGCGTGTATGACAGTAGAGAAGTTAATGCAAATCTATTTTGCTTTGTTGTTGCTCCCGCTGCAAGTGGTAAAGGAGTAATGGGGTTTGCAAAGATTTTAGGTTCAGGAATCCATAATAGGTTAATTGAGGGTAATGAAGTTGCCAACAAGCAATATAAGGATGAAATTGCATCTTATAATACGAAAATGAAAAATAGCAATGATAAAATTGTTATAACAGAAGCTCCAATAGAGCCTGAAACAAAATTATTGTACATTCCGGCTAATGGTAGTGCTGCTGCTTTGTTCAGGCATTTACATCAAAATAATGGCTGTGGTATTATGTTTGAATCAGAAGCTGATACCCTTTCAGGTGCGTTGAAACAAGACTTTGGCGGTTTTTCAGATTTGTTGAGAAAGTCATTTCATCAAGAAACATTCTCTTATACAAGAAAAGCAAATAATTTGTTTGTAGAGATTCCAAGACCTAATTTGTCTGTGGCTCTATCCGGCACTCCTTTACAGGTTGGCAGGTTATTGGTTAACCCCGAGGACGGGCTGTTTAGTAGATTTAGTTTTTACTATTTTGATACTCCTACTATTTGGCATGATGTATCGCCTGTGAGCAATGCAAATTTTGATGATTTTTTTCAAGATTTTGCCGAGCAAATATATGAGATACATACTGCTTTAAAAGATAAGAGAATGGAATTTGAACTAACGCAATCTCAATGGATTTCTCTTAATGATTTTATGGCTGGTAATTTGAAAGAATCTGATGCGGATATTAAAAGTAGCGTTATCAGAACGGGTACAATTATTTTTAAAATTGCTATGACATTAACTGTTTTAAGAAATGCAGGAAATTTTAGCCATGACATGATAATTTGTAGTGATACCGATTTCAAAATTGCATTAATATTTGGGAAAACCTATTTGACGCACGCTGAATTAGTTTATAAAAATTTGTTGATACCAAAGCATAACATTTCAGACGTTATAAGATCAAAGTTTTTAAGTGTATTGCCGGGCAATACTCCATTTGGCAGAAAAGAAGCTGTTTTATTCGGTAAAGATTTAGATATTTCTGAACGCCAAACTGATAATTACTTGAAATATTTTTTGGAATACGGAAAATTGGAATCGGTTAAATATGGCATCTATATCAAAAATTAGGCGGTGCAAAGTGTGCAAAGTGTACAAAGTGGAAAGGGGTGGCGGTTTTGCTGCTCCTTTTTTTTGTGCTTTATAGGAGAAAGAAATAAAAAGACAATTTGATTCTCTAATTTAATTATTTTTGTTGCCATGTCAAAAAAAAATGATAGTTGGTATTATAATCCTTGGGTAATAGCTGTTGGAGGTGCGACTATTGCTGGCATTGCAGTGTCACTAATATGTGATTGGCTTAAATCAAAGCCTATTTTATCAACAATTTTTAGCTGGTTAATGCGGATAAAGGACATCGCAACGTCATTTTTTGGATACAAGATACCTATATGGATAATTGCACTTGCCATAATATTGATATATTTAATAAGCAGAATAAAATTCAATATCTCCCAAAAAGCATTACCGGATTATTGGAGCTATAAACAGGATAGATTTTACAATTGGATATGGAAATGGGATTGGGATTTTGACAGTGTAGAAAAAAAATGGTATATGGTTAACCTTCAACCATATTGTCCGAAATGCAATACACAGTTTGTAAATAAGTCGAATCATTTGGATATAGCCTACGAGTGTCCACGTTGTAAAGATTATTTTAGCAGCAGGGGTCTTAACTATGGACATCCACCCGAAGATAAACAAAATGTTGAAGCGTTAATTATTGACAATGTTCAAAAGCGAAATTATTAATAAGGGCAGCAAATATACCGCCCTTATTTTTTAATTATTTGAATACTGCTGCAATAACTCTTTCATTGGCTTGGTCTATTACTTCATTGCCATAGTTATCAAGGTATATTCCTGTTACTGAATTGCCGTAACTATGCCCCAATGCTTCTGCAATTAAATCTTTAGAGTAGCCAAGACCTTTACAGATATTAGCCCAACTATAACGGGCAAAGTAAGTTGTTACATCAAGTTTTAATTTACATTCATCTGCTTTTGCTATTTTAGCCAAATACTCATTAGTGGTTTTAATGGCTTGCAGTGCCTTCTTTTTAACAGTTAAAGGGTTATCACCTTTCTGTAATACTGGTAATAAATAATCGGGGTTATTCTCTGGCTTATAGTAGTGCTGTAAAATATCTGCTGCCATAGGTTGTAAATAAATACTGTATATTTTCTTCGTTTTACTCCTGCTAAAGATAAGACGGTTATTTTGTATGCTTTCGGGTGTTAACTTAAACATATCAGTAAAATTCATCCCTATTAAACAGTACGATAATAAAAAGTAGTTCCTGCTGTGCCACATGGTTGTATTAGGTTCTATTTTGTAATTAATAATCTTTTTCATTCCATCAACCGTTAAAGCTCTGGAAATGGTTTTCGTGGTCTTTATCTTGTACTTATTAAACGGGTAATATTTCTGTTCCACAACTCCCTCTTTAATGGCTTTATTATATATAGCCCTTATTTCACGCATGTACGATGCTATTGCATTCATCGTCATTTCCTCAGCTAACATTGAGTTAGTAAAACCATTGAGCAATTTGTAATCTATCTGCTCGAATTTTAAGCCCTTTCTACCTGTGTAAGCAATTAGCTTATTAGTTGCTGTTCTGTACGTTATGGCGTTGCCTACCCTGCCTGAAATCGTTTGGTTCTCAATTTCTTTGGTAGCAAACGAGTGAAAAGTAATTTCAGAACTTTTGTTACTGTCGTTGTCTGCCAAATCTTCAACGCTGTAAACTTTCTCTGTGGTTTCAAATTTTAATGCTCGTTCCTGTATCTCGGTAATTACCTGATTAATTTTTACAGTTATTAACTTGGCATTGGTGTGTGAGGATTTAACTTTCTGCGTTACATCGTTCCACTCATCTTTTTTCAGTTCTACATTGATAGGTACAACTTTGTGTTTCCTATTATAAGTAATTCTCAATTTAAGAGCAAATTTATTGTTGCCCTTTGGTGTTCTTTCATCAAGGAACACTTTGTAAGTGATTGCCATTGCGATTTGCTTTGCGCAAGGCATCTGTTTTTCTTGTAAAACACTTGTAAAACATTCAGGCAAGAAGTGAGCAATTTTTCACCTACATTAGATAAATTGCTATAAAAGAAAAATCCCCTGAAATGCTTGTCTGTATTGCATTTCAAGGGATTTTATTTCTGCGCTCCCTTCAGGACTTGAACCTGAGACCCTCTGATTAACAGTCAGATGCTCTAACCAACTGAGCTAAGGAAGCTTACTTTT
>CAIWXG010000407.1 GCA_903916555.1 uncultured Bacteroidota bacterium | reverse complement strand
TTTTTTACTTTCTTACTCTTTTCAGAAACGGAGTGCAAAGGTAAGCGTTGTTTTTCATTCAGCAAAATTTATTTTTTTATTTTTTTTTGCTCCCAACAAACCAAGAAGCTTTCTCCTTTTTTTGCGGGCTGCAAAGATATACACTTTCACCAACTTAACAAACTTATTTTTAAAAAATATCCCAATTTATACACTCCTAATATACCCACAAACACCAACCAGCTTAGCTCCCAGCACTTTTACAATCTCCTAAAAAAAGAAAAAACAAACTCTTTCTATATCCAAAAGCCTCTGTTTACAAAACAAATTAACCCCTTCCTGTTCGCCAAAATCTATTTCCCATTCTAATTTCACCCTTTACATTGTACAAAAATATTGAAACATAGCTATGTAATAAAAATTAAGAAGGGGTACAATTCAATTCATAATGATTGAATTATACCCCTTAATCTTTAAAAAAATGCCTTTTAAGCGTCTTTGCCCACTGTAACCATTTCTTTTTTATACTTTGAAGGACATTTCATGTTTATTTTAGAACAATGAAAAACCCCATCCTGTTCAAAGCCTGTCATTACAATCCATTCAGATTTCTCTATATCTCTCGGTTTTGCATCGTTTAAAATTACTTGCTTTAAATTTCCTGCTTTATCTTTTGCATAAAACACAAAATGGTTAGGATCAATTTGGGGGTCATACTTCATGTCCATATCTTTTTGTATAAAGCCATAAACAGGAAATGTTTTACCCGGTTTTGCACTTGCTGATGCAAAAGTTTCGTAAGTGCTAAAATCAACAAATGTGCTTGCTATACCAGCAATTGCTACTACCATTAATACCAAAAGAATGATGTGTGTCTTTTTCATAAATAAATATATTTAATAATTACGCCTATTTCATATTTCATTACAAAGTTAGTATATTAATTTGTTTCAAAAATGAGTATAAAGTCACAATTATTTATATTGCTGTATATTTTCGACACAAATATTATGGTCAAAAATAAAACTATAAATAAAACCTCATAAAAAAACAGAGCTTTATTTATAGTCTAGTTAGTACATGCAATTATTTAGTAATAGATATTACCTTAGTAATACCGTCTTTACTGATAAGAACTTGATATAAGCCCGGATTCCAGTTAGATGTACTAAATGACTTTAAGGTATTTGTACTGTTAATTTCCATATTATCATTGGCTATTAGCCTGCCATTTATATCATATACATCTACCGAATAATTACCGGGCATCGCATCCTGCATGTTTATATTCAAAACATTTATTACCGGATTCGGATACGCATTTACAGCCAACTCATTCTCTACATTTTTAACGCCAACACTAGACCATTCGTCTATATTTATATGTGTAGTATTCCAAGAATCGCCACCAGTACCTCCTGTGCCATTAACAGCGTTTACTACACCCCAAAAAGAAATAGAACCGGTACCGGCAGCCGGTGCAGTCCACGAAAAAGAATCGATATAAGCAGTACCGGTAGCACCTGTGCCAGTTGTAGCCGTAAGTGCCATACTTTGTTCTACCATATTAGTTACAAAATAGGTTGCAATTGCTCCTGTATATCTTGTACCTGTTGGTGTGCTTGTTGACCAAGTACCTGCATTTATAGGTGTTACAAGAGTAGATGTGCCCACAATAGATGCAATTTGGAAACCAAATTTTGGTAAATTTGTAGTTGTATTATTTGTACCTGTTATTTTAACCTTGTAAGTCATTCCTCTTTTATAATGTGTTGTTGCCATGCCCATAGAATCTAATTCTAATGCAACAGAAATGCCACTCGTAGCCGAAGAACCATGGCAATTGCAACCGGCACCATTGCTCAAGCCTGTTTCTGCACCTGTGCAATCGTAACCGCTACCGGCGCCACCGCCCGAATGAGAACTGCTTAATGTTATATATGCCAAACCGGCAATAATTGTAAAAAGTACTATTTTTTTATTCATCTTGTTAAATTGATATAAATATTTGAATAATATTATTTTGTATGTTTATTATAATCAATAAGCCTCGAAAATTTTTCGAGGCTTATTGATTAGCTAATTTAATTTATTAATAAATTATTGTTTTGCAACAGAAACTACTTTGTATACTCCATCTTTACTAATAACCACTTGATACATACCAGGTATCCAGTTTGATGTATTTAAAGATTTAGCACTATTGCTTACTTCCATGTTTTCAGTAACAACAATTCTTCCATTAATATCATATACTTCTACAGAATAATTACCTGCATTATTTACATTAATAGTTAATGTATTAACAGTAGGGTTAGGGAAAGCACTAACTGTAAATTCATTACTAATTTCATTTACACCGGCAGTATGTACCCACTCATTAATGGTAACATGGTTCGTGTTCCATAAATCGCCTGCATTAGCAAGTGCATCTGCATTAACTGCATTTACAGCCGCCCAAAAAGAAATAGTACCTGTACCTGTAGATGGGGCAGTCCAAGTAAATGTTTCAACGTAAGTAGCACCGGTAGCACCGCTAAGTGTAGTTGCGAACTGGCTGCTTGCTTGTTCCACAATATTTAACAAAAAGTTACCACCGGAAGATGACGCCATAACTTCGTGTGTACCTGAAGGTAGTGTAGTTGACCAAGTACCCTCGTTAGTTGGTGTAGCTGTTGCTGTAGTACCCAACATTGATGCAATTTGGAAACCGAATTTTGGTAACGTATTAGTTGTGGTATTTGTACCGGTTAATTTTACGGTATAGGTCATACCTCCTTTATAATGTGTTGTAGGTACACCGACAGAGTCTAATTGTATTGCAACTGTAATACCTGTTGTAGCAGCAGTACCATGACAACTTGAACCGGTAGCACTGCAACCGGCAGGGTTACCATTATCTGTTTCTGCACCAGTGCAGCTATAGCCACTACCAGCAGGACCGTGTGAATTACTCATTAATACCAAACCACCCATACCGGCAGCTAATGTGAATAGTAAAATTCTTTTTTTCATTTTTTTTAATTTTTAGTTAAAACTGTTTTTATGTCGCCACAAAGATAAAGAAAGTTTAGAAATTTCCAATTCTTGTAAATAAAAGTATTGATTATCATTATGTTATGTTTTCATTTTCTCAATTAACATGTATATACACGCAAACAAAAAACATATTTACACTATAAGTCATTGGTTACTATAGACTTCTTAATATAACTTTGCAAAATATTATGGGACATAAAAAACTAATAAAATTCCAAGCAATAGATACATATAAAAATGTATTACAATATCCGGAAGACATAAAAGGTAATTGGAATACTTTTTTAAAAAATACTAACCCTATAACTTTAGAATTAGCATGCGGCAAAGGTGAATATAGTGTAAATTTAGGCAGACAGAATAAAGAAATCAATTTTATAGGTGTAGATATAAAAGGAAATCGTATTTATACAGGTGCCAAAACTGCAATTGAAGAAAATTTATTAAATGTTGCCTTCTTAAGAATCCATATAAGTCAAATTACAAAATACTTTGAACCCAATGAGATTAATGAAATTTGGATTATTTTTCCTGACCCATTTTTGAAAAAAGGAAAAGAAAAAAACAGACTTACCCACCCTCGTTATTTAAGTGCTTATCAACAAATTATGCAAGCAAATGGATTGATAAACCTTAAAACAGACTCTAAAGAATTATACGAATTTACCCTTGAGACTATTATTGAAACAGGTTGTACACTGCATGAAAATATTGCAGATATATACGGACAAAACAAAGCAATAGGTGCATTAGCTATACAAACATTTTACGAAAAAATGCACCTTGAAGATGGTAGAATTATTTATTTCTTATCCTTTTCTTTACCTGCAAATCCTATAACTTTGACTGGTAGATTTGCTGATAAAATAGATTTAATTGACGGAGAATAAAGATTATACAATTTTACCAAATGGTTTATTGGTTTTCACTGCCCATTATTTAATAAATAGAGGGTATTGTTGCGGTAATGGCTGCTTCAATTGCCCCTATAATTATATAAATGTTCCAGAACCGCAAAAAACGATATTATTGGCAAAACGCAACATAAATGATACTAACAATGAAGGATAAAGCAAGTATTTATGATGCTATATACGATGTTGTTCGGTGTGTACCTTATGGTCGTGTAACTAGTTATGGTGCTATTGCTGCAGCAATAGGTGCAAAATCGGGAGCAAGGGTTGTTGGTTTTGCAATGAATATGTGTCATAATGTTGTACCTTTAGTACCGGCACACAGAGTAGTAAACAGAATGGGTTTACTTACTGGCAAACACCACTTTTCGCCACCCGAACAAATGGAAGCGTTATTAAAAAAAGAAGGTATATTAGTAGTAAATGATAAGATTGTAAATTTTGCTCAATTATTTTGGAATCCGCTTTTAGAATTATAATTTTTATAAACCCTTTGAAAAATAATTACTCAACAACTATTTTTACAAACAAAATTTATGCACCCTAAAAAAAATAATAATCTAATTAAATATATCTATCTATTTTCGGCACTGTTTTTCCTTACTACCCTATTTGCTTGCGACTCTGAAACGCCAAACAAAAACAAATCTTATAACGAAAAGCCTATTGAAAAGGAATTTGCATTAAAACTAAAAGGAATCTATCTGCCGGTAGATACAACAGTTAATGATAAAATATTCTCCATAGATAAAAGTATTCAGTATGTATATTGTAAACATAATTACAAACCCCTTTGGATAAATAAAGAAAATAAACCTACGAAATCTGTTGAAAAGTTCTTAAATGAACTTAAAGAATCTGAATATGATGGCTTAGACCCCGAAAAATATAATTATACTTGGCTTAAAAAAAAATTTGATACCTATGCCGTATTAGATAGTAATAATAGGTATTTTAATGTTGCTGATGGCTTAATGTTTGATACCGCAATCACTAAAAGTTATTTGACATTGGCTCACGATTTATTAATTGGTACAATTATAGCAAAAACAGCAGACCATATCTGGTTTACAATAAATGATTCTACTTGGAATGCACCTGAATTATTAGCCAAAATGGATTCAGCCTCTATTTCTTTAAATAATTTTAGAAGCTCGTTACCAAGCTACCAATTACTAAGAAAAGAATACGAACGAATTTCCTTTCTTACAAGTGATACCGATTTATATAATAACATAAAAAGAATTCCTGATTTGGATTCTATAAAAGGCGAAATAATTATAGATAGCGAATTGGCAAGTATTATTTTGAATATTATGGATGTGGAAATACCATGGTACAGTGCAGAAGACAATCATGTATTTGATACTACCGGAGAACAAACGGTTCATTACGAAAAAGAACAACAAATAGCTAATTATCAATATTTTATGGGCATAAAACCTACCGGAATTATTGATAAAAATACACTTTATGCCTTATCACTGCAACCTGATGAAATTTTAGATATACTAGCAGCCAATATGGAAAGAATTCGCTGGATGCAAAAAGATTTTGGAAACTTATATCTACTAGTAAATATTCCCCTAATGGAACTTTTTTTAAGAATAAATAATAATGATTCGTTGCATATGCGTGTTGTTGTGGGCAAACCGGACAGACCAACACCTACTCTTAATGCTACAATGAGTAATATTGTTATAAACCCACCATGGGGTGTACCGCCAACTATACTTAAAAATGATGTGTTGCCGGGGTTAAAAAAGAGTGGTGAAAAATATCTGGCAAAAAAAGGTTTAAAAGCTTATGATAAAAAAGGCAAAGTTGTTGATGCTACAACTATTACCGCTCGCAATTACAGAAGATACACTTACAGGCAGGAACCCGGTACAAGTAATTCTTTGGGGGTTGTAAAATTTAATTTAAAAAACCCATGGGATATTTATTTACATGACACGCCGCACAGAGGTGATTTTGTAAAGTGGTTCAGGGCTCTAAGTTCAGGTTGTATAAGGGTGCAAAAACCACAAGAAATGGCAATTTATATTTTATCAGTACTTGAGAAAAAAAACTTTGACCAAACGAAACTGAGTGCTAAAATAAAAACTCACAAAACGGAATCTGTGAGCCTAAGTACTAAAATACCGGTAACAATAACGTATTTAACTGCTTTTGAAGATTCTACCGGTGCACATATAAGGCTATTAAATGATGTTTACCATCACGACGAACAACTTATTTCTATGCTTAATGGCAAAACAGATACCTTAATAAAAGCCCGATTATAAGTGCGTGCAGATGCTTATCCTTTTTTTTATATAGTAATGCATATTTTACATAGAATATGCATTACTATGTTTAGTATTTAGGAAATTGAAACTAATATAACAATAAGATACTTTTATTCTTAGCATCAATTGCTAATTTACAAGCTGAATAGCTAAACCCATTAACTACTTTGCTTCCTTACATATTTAGTTAAAATAACAATTGTCTGCCCTTCTATTTTACCTTCAATTTGTTCTGTATTATCATCTACAAGCTTAATATTTTTAACAACTGTACCCATTTTTGCATTTAATGTAGAACCTTTTACGTCCAAAGACTTTGTAAGAACTATGGTATCGCCTGTTTGCAAAACAGCACCATTGCAATCTTTATGCAAATCTACCGCACTATCGTTTTCGTGGTCTCCGGTTGCTTTAGCCCAGTCCAATTTTTCATCATCAAGATACAACATATCTAAATTCTCCATAGCCCAGCTCTCACTTTTTAATCTGTTCAGCATACGCCAGCTAACAACCTGTACACCCGGTATTTCACTCCACATGCTTTTAGTAAGACATGCCCAATGTTTCGCATCAAGCTCTTCTTTCTTATCAATTTGCATTACACATTTATCGCATATAATTATTGTATTATCCTCATTAAAATAAGTTTGAGGACCAACTTCATACAATTTCAATGTTGTTTCTGCTTCACATATTTCACACTTACCCTCACTTCTTTTTGCCAATAATGCTTCTATTTTCATATACCCTAAGTAATTTTAGCCCGAAGGTACTACTTTTACAAAGTAATTTTATATATTACAATTGTAATTACATTAAATTTTTTACTACAACAAATAAAAATATATTTACCTTCATTCAATTTGCTTTTAGAGTAGTAGATAGATTTTTAGAGCATTATAAAAAGTGAATCTTTAACTTGCAACCCTATAGAAGAATTAATGAAACAAAAACAAACTTCGAGCAATGTGTTAGTTATAGGTATGTTTGTAAGCATGTTTCTATGGGGGCTAAGCTGGCCATCCGGAAAAATACTTACACATTTTTGTTCGCCAATTAATTTTGCAGCATACAGATATATTATTGTTGTTGCAACTCTATTACCCTTATTGCTAATTATGAAAACAGGAATAAGAATTAAGAAAGGTGCTGTACCTTCCATTCTTATATCTGGAATATTGTTAGCAGTGTATAGTTTTTTATTCTTTATGGGTTTAAAGAAAGGTGCAGCCGGTGCAGGTGGTGTATTAGTAACTACCTTAAACCCAATCATGGCATATATAATAGGTATTATTATAAATAAAAGATTGCCATTGCGCAACGAAATAATAGGTCTTTTATTAGGAATATTAGCCGGTGTAGTACTTTTATACAGCAACAACAAGTCGTATTCTATATTTGATGGTGGAAATATCTATTTCCTCTTAGCCTCATTTACGTGGGCATTAATGAGTAAATTTACATCAGGCGGTAGCAAATACGGGTCTTCATTTGTGTTTAGCTTTTGGCAATACATTGTTACACTTCTATGCCTATTACCATTAGCAGATTTCAGAGAATTTGGGGAAGTAGTAAAAATTAAGGATACTATTTTTTGGCTAAATCTCTTTTTCAGTTCTGCAATTGTAACTACACTGGCTACTACAGTTTATTTTTTTACAACAACAAAATTAGGTGCAGAAAAAGCAAGTAGTTTTTTATTTTTAGTACCCTTTGCTGCAGCCATTTCTTCTTGGTTATTTTTAGGAGAACAGTTATTATTAAACACCGCTATTGGCGGTGTGTTAGGCATAGCTGCAGTCTATTTTATAAACAGAAATGTTCGTTTGAAAAATAAATAAAATAAAAATAAAAATACTTCAACTATATTTCTACCAATCTTTAGGATTGCGGGTATTTATACCTTTTTCTTTTTTAAGTTTATCTTGTAATTTTTTCTCTTCTTGCTGTAGTGCATTTAATAATTGCTCTGCTTGTTGTTGAGACATTTTATCCGGTTCCCCTTGCGATTGTTGCGGGTTTTTGCCGTCATTTTTATCAGGTTTATTATCTTGATTTTTGTCCTTATTATCTTTTTTATCGTCCTTTTTATCGTCTTTCTTTTGTTGGTCTTCCTTCTTTTTATCTTCTTTTTGCTGTTGTTGTTGGTCCTTTTTTTGTTGCTGGTCTTTTTTCAGCATTTGTTCTGCATAACTTAAATTATACTTTGCATCTACATCATTAGGATTATTTCTTAATGTTTGCTTATAAGATTTTACAGCATCATCCCATTTTTGCTGAGACATATAAGAGTTACCTATATTATAGTTGGCGGCTGCTTTACCTACTTTATTAGGAATTACTTTTTCGGTAGCCTCCATAACTTTGCGAGACGAATCGTAACTTTTTTGCTGATATAATGCATTACCGAAATTAAATAATCCTGATGTATTAGTTGGGTCTTTTACCAATGCTTTTTGATAATCTATTGCAGCTTCTTTATATTTTTGTTGTTCGTATAGTTTATTACCTTCTGTAATCAATCGGTTAGATTGTGCAAATAAAGGGCTGCTAAAGCACAAAAATAATAGCAAAAAGCAAACTTGATTTAATATAATTAATCTGCCCATAATCATTTTAAAGATGTTTTAGAATTTTGTTGAGCATTTGGCAAAAGCCATTCTATTATTAAGATTATAAATGAAAGCAATAAAAAATACTGGAAATAGCTCGTAAATTCGGTAAAAACAAATGAACCCAAAGATTTTTGCTCCATACTTTCTAATGAAGTATTGAGTCTGGTGGCTACCTCATCGGTATTTTGCAATAATTGGTAAGTTCCCCTTCCCGCTGCCGCAATAGACTTCAATTCTTCTTCATTTAATTTACTTACTACTGTATTTCCATTTTCATCTAATTTAAGCGATTTTGTTTCGGGGTCGAAAATGGAAGCACCTTGAGGCGAACCAATACCCACTGTATGCACCATGATACCTGCATCAGCTGCTTCACGGGTTTTTTCTAAAGCTTTTTCATCATGGTCCTCACCATCAGAGATAATAATTAATGACTTATATTTTCTCTCATTTTGCGAAAAAGATTTTATAGCCATGTCAATAGCATCACTAAAAACAGTGCCTTGCGATGGTACTATATCTGGTGTTATGCTTGGCAATATCATTTTCACTGTACTGTAATCTACTGTTAGCGGCACGTGCAAATAAGGCCTTCCTGCAAAAACTATCAAGCCCACTCTGTCATTCGACATTTTGTCAATTACCCTTTGTATCAGTTGTTTGGCTCTTGTAAGCCTATCAGGCTGTATGTCTTGTGCCAGCATACTTTTGCTTACATCAAGTGCTATAATAACATCTACACCTTTACGTTGCACTTTTTCTGCTTTGTCCCCAGTTTGTAAATTGGCAAGCCCAATTATAGCAATTGTAAGAGCTACTGCCATTAAAATAAACTTAAACGTAATTCTACCCGGTATAAATCCTCTTAATTGTGCTGTAATTAATAATGGATTACCCAGAACTTGGAGCTTTTTTCTACGCCAATAAATAGCGCCGATGAATAAAAATACCAGCACTGGCAATATGCCCAAAAAATACAAATAATCTATGTGTTGGAATCGTAACATACTTTTAAAATACAAATTTACAGATAGCAGTGCTTAATAAGTTACTATAAATAGAAATTTTGATTATTTTAACAGAGCAGAACTTTCATTGTTAAAATTTAGGAACCTAACAATCTTATCTATAAAAATAGGAGATGCATAAAATATTCGGCTATTTAGTTGCAAAAAATCTCATAATTGGGGTAGGATGCATTAAAGCCCGAAGAAAAATTAAATTGATCGGGGAACTTATATTTTGAAGTATCTGCTTTAATAGCTTTTACACAACCTAATGCAGTATCTGTAGTCAAAAAATATATGTAGGTTCCGGTACCACCAATCTTATTGCCCTGTGTTGTGTACTTTAATTCTACATAAAATTTCACTACTAACCGACTAAAAAAACAGGGGTATTTCTACCCCCGATAATGTTGTAATTTTGATTTTCGACAATTAAAATTCAACATGGGTAAAGTTACGGAAATAAAATTAGTCGGACAGCCGATTATCAGTCAGGTTTTAA
>CAIWXG010000406.1 GCA_903916555.1 uncultured Bacteroidota bacterium | reverse complement strand
TCATTTGGATTTTGGTAATATTAGTTGTCGTATTCTTTTTTTATAAATTCTTTTTTACAGGAGAAAGCTTTTTATTCGGAAAAAGTAAGAAAAAACTTATTGAGTCAGAAAATAGTATAGATGCCGATGAAGATTTAATAAGCACTAACTGGCAAAAGTTATTAGATGATATTATAAATAGTAACGAACAGAGCAGTGAAAAGATAAGGCTTGCAATAAGATACAACTATAAGTGGTCTTTACAAATATTGCAAAATAAAGGTATGATACAGTACCGTAACGATAAAACAAATTACGAATATTATCAAGAATTAAAAGAAACAGATTTTAAACTACCATTTAAATATTTAAGCAGGCAATATGAATATTCTTGGTACGGGCATTATATAATTGAACCTGTAGCATATAATGAGTACTTAGCTATATTTAACGACATGAGAAAACAATTGGGGGCATGAAAATAAGTCATTCTCAAATATTGCTCTTCATTTTAATTGCAACTATTTTTTTTTCAAGTTGCGAATTAAATGAGTATGAAAGAGAAGCAAAAAAATGGAAAGTAACATTAGACCGTAAAGACAAAAAACCTTATGGTACTTTTCTTGCTTACGAATCCTTGCAAGCATTTTTCCCGGATGCCAAAATTGAAGCACTGCCTCATAGTTTTAGGTATAGTAATATGGACTACAAAATGAAATATAATTTTGATAGTCATTCTCTCATTATTTTAGAAGGATTACAATTTAATGTATCAGATAAAGAATGGGAACAATTACAAAGTTTTGTAAAAAACGGTAATGAAATCATTCTTTTTTGTAGCACTTTAGATAATAAAATAGCTGAAAAACTGAATTGTAATAAATATTCAGGAAGTGAAAACCAATCAGGTTTTTACTTTTATAAGAATTATGAAGACAGTAATAAAAATATTTTAAAATTACATAAATATTCTAATACTACTTATGGTTATAGCGGTAGAGATATTAGAGGTCATTTCTATAATAAAGATTTAGACAGTGAGGATAAAAAAAACGCTGTAAAAGATACTTTAACTGAGATTGAAAGAGATAATGCAAAGAATGAAGAAATAGATAGCACAGATGAATTTGAAAAAAAGCAAAAAAAACATCTCTATTCTAAATATTATAAAAACAATGAAAATGAAGATGATACTAAAATAAATGCAGATACTTTAGGTTATGCATTAAATAAACCTGATTTAATTAGATATTCTATAGGTAAAGGGCATATTACTATACATGCTGCTCCGCTTGTATTAAGTAATTATTTTTTATTGCAACCCAATAATATAAATTATTTAAAAGGTATATGGCAAACTTTACCCAATAATATAAATAAAATATATTGGAATGATTATTATTCAAGAGAGGGTGAAGAGGCAAATATGTGGATATTATGGAAGTTTCCTGCTACTCGTTATGCATTATTGCTATTAATATTCGGTGTGCTGATGTATATATTGTTTGAAGGAAAAAGGAGGCAACGAATTATCCCTATTATTCCACCAATAAAAAATGATTCTGTTTCATTTGTAGAAACCGTAGGCAGACTATACTATAATAAGGGCGAACATACTAATTTAGCTCAAAAAATGATTCAGCAATATTTTGAGTTTATAAGAACGCATTACTTCTTGAACACCAATATTTTAAATGAAAGTTTTGCACATCAATTAAGTATAAAATCAGGACAACCGAGAGCATTCGTTGATTCTTTACTTGAACAGATTTTCGAAATAAAAACAAATTCTAAAAAAATAGACGACGCTTACCTTTATCAATTATATACAAGTATTCAAAAATTTTATAATAATAAAAAATAATGGAAACATCAGAATTCGCAAAATACCAGCCGGGAAATGCACATCCACTTTCTAATTTTGTAGAAGAACTGCAAGATAAAATTCATGAAGTAATTGTAGGTCAAAATGGCATGATAGAGCAATTACTTGCCGGTTTGCTCGCTGATGGTCATATATTAATAGAAGGAGTGCCCGGTGTAGCTAAAACACTGACTGCAAAGTTGCTTGCTAAATTAATACATGTTCATTTTTCAAGAATTCAATTTACTCCTGATTTAATGCCAAGTGATGTTTTAGGAACTAGCATTTTTAATCCTCAAACAACTAGTTTTCAGTTTAAGGCAGGCCCCATATTTAGTAATATTGTATTAATTGATGAGATTAACAGAGCACCGGCAAAAACACAAGCAGCTTTGTTTGAGGTAATGGAAGAAAGACAAGTTACTGTTGATGGTACTACACATAAAATGCAATCGCCATTTATGGTTATTGCAACCCAAAACCCAATTGAGCATGAAGGTACTTATAGATTACCGGAAGCACAATTAGACCGCTTTTTAATGAAAATTACAGTCGGCTATCCTACTCTTGAAGAAGAAATAAAAATATTAGGACGTCATAATCAAGAGGCAATTACAGATTTACTAAATAGGGTAGAACCGATTATAACTACTGAAGTACTCCATAATGCACGTATAGCAGTAAGACAGACTCATATAGAACCTAAATTATTAGAATTTTGTGCAAAAATTGTTTTTGAAACCCGAAACGATAAGTCTCTTTATCTAGGTGCATCGCCACGGGCATCTATTGCACTTTTGCAAATAGCTAAAGCTTTTGCCGTAATAAAAGGTCGCAATTTTGTTATTCCGGAAGATATATTGCAAGCAGTTGCTCCGGTTTTAAGACATAGAATAAACTTAACACCAGAACGCGAAATGGAAGGTGCAACCACCGATGATATACTTAAAGAAATAATTGCAAGAATGGAAATTCCTAGATAAAATTATGCAAAATGAAGTATATATGTTGATTCTTTTCTAAGTATTATATTAAAATTATAATAAATAATAAAAATTGAATTTTTATAAAAAATATATTGAGTGTTTGTACTTAAATAGCAGATGGTATTTGCTGTTATTTACTTGTATTGTATTGCTTATAATTTCATTTTTCTTTTCTTGGTTGTTTCAAGGCGTATTGCTATTTACAACTCTATTTTTTCTTTTTTCTTTTATTGATTATATATTGCTATTTATTTTAAAAGGAGGAATTATAGCCAACAGAAACGTAGCTACAAGACTAAGTATTGGCGATGATAATGAAGTTATTTTAACAATTACAAATTCCTATCCATTTAATGTAAAAGCATTGTTGATTGATGAACTACCTTTTCAATTTCAGGTTAGAAATTTTGAAATAAAAATGAGTGTTAGCTATCGTTCGTCAAAATCAATTTCCTATTTTTTAAAACCACTTTCAAGAGGCGAATTTAACTTTGGTTATCTTTTATGTTACACTATTAGCCCTTTAGGGCTTTTGCAAAAAAGGATTAAAATAGCTGAGCCGGCTATGGTAAAAGTTTATCCTGCATTTCAACAATTAAGAAAATTTCAATTAATTGCTACAAGCGACAATTCTGTACCCGGTGTTAAAAAAATAAGAAAACTGGGTAATAGTTTAGAGTTTGAAAAAATTAAAGACTATGTACCAGGAGATGACGTACGCACCATAAATTGGAAAGCAACAGCAAGAAGTAGTAATTTAATGGTAAATACGTTTACAGATGCCAAACAACAACAAATTTATTGCCTTATTGATAAAGGAAGAAGTATG
Organism: uncultured Bacteroidota bacterium; assembly: GCA_903916555.1. GTDB lineage: Bacteria > Bacteroidota > Bacteroidia > Chitinophagales > Chitinophagaceae > CAIYTT01. The sequence continues at coordinate 15,334 of CAIWXG010000406.1, read as the reverse complement.
AAAATGCCTTTTGAAGGACTAACTTTATTAGACCATTCTATAAATGCATGTTTGGCACTACTAAATGTTGCACTGTTAAAACAAGACAAAGCAGGCTTAATTACTTTTTCGAATAAGGTAAATGATATAGTTGCAGCAGATAGACGCAATAGTCAGATTAATAGAATTTTAGAAACTCTTTATAATCAACAAACTCAATTTAAAGAGAGTGATTATGAAGCTGTATGGATAAAAATACATAAAAGCATTACCCAGCGTTGTTTATTACTTTTATTTACAAATTTCGAAACATTTTCTTCATTAGAAAGACAATTGCCGTTTCTTAAAAAAATTGCACAAAGACATTTGGTTTGTGTTGTTTTTTTTCAAAATACATTATTAAAGGAAATACACGAATCTAATCCTGATAGTATAGAGGGTATTTATATTAAAACAATTGCAGACCAATTTGATTTGGAAAAAAGACAAATAGTAAAAGAATTGCGAAGATTTGGAATTCTTTCTGTGCTTACAACACCACAAAATTTATCGGTAGATGTTATAAATAAATATTTAGAATTAAAAGCAAGACAGCTATTATAATTGTTAATAATAGCTGTCTTTAATAGCAGTATTTAAAATTTATTCTTCCGGTTTTGTTTCCGTTTTTTTCTCCTGATTTTGCGGTACTTTATTGTTTTGGTTATTGTGTTGTGGTCTGCGCCTTTGCTGATTTTGACCGCTCTCTCTATTCTTTTGTTGATTTGCCGGCTGTTGTTGCCCCTCTTTAGGTTTTATTTCCTGATTTGGATTCACATTTTGCTTTGGTTGTTGATTCCCATTTTGCTTTGGTTGTTGATTTGGGTTTTGTTTTGCCGGTTGATTTGGATTTTGCTTCCCCTGTTGGTTCTGATTAACATTAGGTTTTGTATCTAAATTAGCCCTCTGTTCCCCATTGGGTTTTGGGTTTTGTTGTGCTTGTCTATTGTTATTTTGTTGCTTATTAGTAGTTTGATTTGTTGCAACCTTAGCTTCGCTAATTTGTTGAGGTTGCTTATTATTATTGGGATTAGGTGAATTAGGTTTCTTTTTCTTATTGCCTTTTTCAAGAGATTTTAAACTAACCTGCCCCACATCGTTAATAAAAGCAGACTCTCGTACTATATTCGTTTTACTTTCTCTTGTTTCAATTTCAATTGGTTGCAAATCATCCGCCTTCTGTCCTGCTTTATTTAATTTTTGTATTTCTTTTACCCTTGTAATTGTGAGCGGATATTGTTTATTGTTATCAGAAAAGCTATACCACATTAAGTTTTTGAATATGTCTCTTTTTTGCAAGGTAGCATTACCTTTTACTAATTCTAATATTTCGGCATGTTCAGGAAATACCGACAAGGCATCCATATAAGTATCAAGCTCATAATTTAAGCAACACTTTAACCTGCCACACTGCCCCGATAGTTTGGTTTGATTTATTGATAAGTTCTGGTATCTGGCAGCAGTAGTATTTACCGATTTGAAATCGGTAAGCCAAGTACTGCAACAAAGTTCTCTACCGCAAGACCCAATACCGCCCACTTTTCCACTTTCTTGCCTTGCACCAATCTGGCGCATTTCTACTTTCATCTTAAAATCGTTGGCAAACAATTTTATCAATTCTCTAAAATCTACTCTCTGGTCGGCTGTATAAAAGAAAGTCCCTTTTTTACTATCCGACTGTACTTCTACCTCACAAAGTTTCATTTCTAAATTTAGTCCTCTTGCAATAGCTCTGGCACGTATTAGTAATTCTGCTTCACGTTCTTTTTGTAAAGTGTTTTGCTGTAGTTCTTCGGCTGTAGATGGATGTAAAATTCTTTTTACAACAGCTTGCTCATATAAGCTGTATTTTTTTAATTGCAATTTCACTAATTCACCTGTAAGGCTTATTTGTCCTATATCATACCCGCCCACACCTTCTACTGTAACCCAGTCGTTTTTGCTTAAAATATGATGTGTATTATTTCTATAAAATTCTTTACGGCTACCTTTATTAAAAGAGACCTCTATAATAGGAAAAGGCTTTGCCCCGTCAAACAGAGGCATGCCATTTAACCAATCATATACATTCATTCTGTTACAGCCGCCAGAGCTGCAGCCGCCATTACTTTTACAACCGGAAGGTTTACCATTTACACCCGTTCCGCAACTGCCACATCCCATTTAAATATATTTATATAAAGCGAAAATAAATAATAGTTAAAATAGTTTTATTTATTTTAAGATGCTATTATTATATTAATGCTGAGAGTTAAAAATAAAATCAATTTACAAACTTACAAAAATAGCAATTAAATAATGGAATAAAAATGTAGAATTGAGGATAGAAAATTATATAATGTAAAATATATTATTTCTTATTGCTTTGCCTTTCATATTAGAAAATATATTTGGTATATTTTATTTCGGGGTATCTGTATTTTGGAAAAACAAAGGGCTATTACCGTAGAGAGGGGTTTTACCATCCCATTTATCAATAAATAATTGTTGTATTAATAAGGGCGTTAAAAACTTTTGTTTTAACTCATTCGTTTTTGCTTCTGTTTGAGCTTGTATTAATTTTATTTTTGATTGTGCTTCTGCTACTTTCAATTCATTTTCAACCTGCATAGCCTGCTGAACGGCTTTATTTTTTAAATCTATTGCCTGTACAATTGTTTCCGGATATTTCAACCCACTTGTCATCTGTTCTAATTTGAATCCTTCTTTTTGTAATGCACTATCAAGTGTGTTTTGTACGGCATCTTCAAACCTTAATCTATTACTAATCAATTCATCGGTAGTATATTTATTCATTTGTATTCTAAATGCATCCATAACATAACTAAAAATAGTTGTTTTGGTAATGTCTTTTAGTTTTTGTCTATATTTAGTATAAATAAAAGGCGATTTACCTGAAATAACATAAAAAGATATGGTTGGATCAACAATAAAAACAGAACCATCTTTGGCATTTACCGTAAAAGGGTCATAATCTGCTGTTTGTACAAAGGTTGGGAATTGAACGACGTATTCAGAAAATGGGTTATAAAATACTCTTCCAGTAACTAAAGTTATATTCTGTTGTACTCCTTTTTTCGAGCCATATTGTTTTACTAAAATACCCTCGTGGCCTGCATCAATCATTTTGCAACTATAGAAAAATATAATACAAAATAGAAAAGTAACTACTTTTTTCATAAGAAATTGAATATTCAATAATAAAGCAGCAAATAGTATGCCTAATTAAAGAGTATGGAACTATTTTCTATTATTAATTTCATCTCTTATAGCTATTGCTCTAGCATAATCTTCTTGTTCAAGCACTTTTTGTAAAAGCGCATTAAGCTCTTCTAACGATAATTTTTTAAGTTCATCACCTTGCTTCTTACCACCTTGTTTTTCAGAAGCTTTCGGTTGGTTTGTTGTTAATTTTGGTTCAGTATCTATTTCAGGCTGTTCCATAAACATACCCGCATTATCTAAAATATCTTTATAGGTATATATTTTACAATTGGCCCTTGCTGCCAGAGCTAAAGCATCGGATGTACGGGAGTCTATTTCCGTAATTTGGTTATTATAATTACATAGTAATTTGGCATAAAAAATGCCTTCCTCCAATTTATAAATAATTACTTCATGTAATTCAATACCATAAGTAGTCATAAAATTTGTAAATAAATCGTGTGTAAGAGGTCTGCTTGGTTGCATTCTTTCTAATGCCACAGCAATTGCTTGTGCTTCAAAGCCACCAATTACAATTGGTAATCTACGTTGGCCCTTTATTTCGCCAAGCACTACTGCATAAGAATGAGATTGTGTCATACTATGTGATAACGCTACAATTTCAAGTTCTATCTTTTCCATTATATTATTTACTGCCGGTATTCCGTTTTTATTAGGTGAAGGTACTATTTTTTATAAAAAAATACTAAAAAAGCGTCATTTCTGTTTTTTCTAAATCAGTATCTTCATTTGTTTCCAATACCAATGAAATTTCTTGTATAGCAGCGTTTGCTAAAAACGTTCCTATTGTTTTCCAGCCTGTAACATCTACTTTATCATTAATGGCTATTCTTTCTTCTTTAAATCCTGTTTTATGATCGCCTGATTTCAAGATTATGATAGGGTCTTGTTGTGTTGTTACTAATTCAAGATAATTACCTTCTCCCTCCTTTATAAATAAATATTTATTTTTAATGGTTTGGCTTTCTATCAAGAATCTTTTTACATTAAACTGTTTACCTTTAGCATCAAAATAGATTGCTGTAATTATTTTTTTAGGATAAAATTTTTCTATAAGTATAACACTATCAGCATCAAATCGATTAGTACTTTCAAAATCAGTAAGTTCGTAGTTACCGTCTTTATAAAAGGTTATTACTTTATCTTTTTCATCAAACCTGCCCAAATACATTCCTCTTTCTTCTTTGTTAAGACGCCCAATTGTATCATCGTACCATATTTTTTGTGCAGATAATGTAGATTTCCCTTTTTCTTTAAGTTTTATTGTTTTTACTGGGTACTTTGTTAAGATATTACCCTGTGCAGTTCTGTTTTTTATTTCCATATCTTCAAACGAAAATTCAAATGTCTTTGACCTCGCTTTACTGCCCGGAGATAAATTAACAGTTATCAATTCAGCTTCACCATTGAGGTTGGCTGTAAAGTAGATTACTTTGCTATTGGTATTTCCTTTTGTAAGGTCATATTCTTTATCACGAGTAATACCTGTTACATTAAAACGTTTTACATAACATACCCCTGATTTGCCATCCATATATATTAAATTATAGGTAGTACGTTCGTCATTTTTCTGGAATATAGCTAAATGTATTATGTCTTTGCCTACAAAATATTTATCACTAACTTTTGTAACTACCATTTTGCCATCTCTGCGAAAAACAATTACATTATCCAAGTCAGAACAATCAAACGCTAATTCATCTTTTTTAAGAGTTGTACCTATGAAGCCGTCTTTATAGTTTACATATAATTTTGTGTTAGCTATTGCTACATTATTAGCTTGTATGTTTTCAAATTGGCGAATTTCTGTTTTGCGCTCTCTGCCTTTACCATATTTTTTCAGTAAGTTTTCATAATATAAAATTGTAAAGTCATTTAAATGTTCAATATTATGTTTTACTTTAACTATTTCGTCTTCAACCCCTTTTATATGTTCGTCAGCTTTAAATGAGTCGTATTTAGATATTCTTTTTATCTTTATTTCGGTTAAACTAACAATGTCTTCTACTGTAATTGTTCTATAAAACAGGCTTTTAAAAGGTTCTAATCCTTTATCGATAGCATTAATTACGCCATCCCAGGTTGTTTGTTCTTCAATGTCTCTGTATATCCTGTTTTCTATAAATATTTTTTCTAAAGAGGAGTAATGCCAATCTTCTTCAAGCTCACCTAACCTTATCTGCAATTCTCTAAGCAATAAATTTTTGGTATGCTCTACCGAGTATTTCAGCATATCGGTTACAGAAACAAAATGAGGTTTATCCTCAATTATGATACAAGCATTGGGGGAAATAGATATTTCACAGTCAGTAAAAGCATAAAGAGCATCAATAGTTTGGTCTGTAGATACACCTGGTGCCAATTGTATCAACAATTCAACATCTTTTGCAGTATTATCAACAACATTTTTAATTTTGATTTTACCGGTCTCATTAGCTTTAATGATGCTGTCTGCAAGTTGTGTAGTTGTTATGCCATAAGGCACATCTTTAATAATTATATTTTTTTTATCTAACTCCTCAATTCTTGCTCTAACTCTAAGCTTACCCCCTCTGGCACCATCATTATAATTATTTACATCTACCATTCCACCTGTCAAGAAATCCGGAAAAAGTTCAAATGATTTTCCTTTTAGGTGTTTTATTGAAGCATCTATAAGCTCACAGAAATTGTGAGGCATTATTTTTGTAGATAAGCCCACTGCAATACCATCGGTACCTTGTGCCAATAGTAATGGGAATTTCATGGGTAAAGTTACGGGTTCTTTTTTCCTGCCGTCATAGCTTAATTGCCATTCTGTAGTTTTAGCATTAAAAGCTACCTCAAGAGCAAATTTAGATAAGCGGGCTTCTATATATCTTGCTGCGGCAGCACCATCACCTGTTCTAATATCACCCCAGTTTCCCTGTGTTTCAATTAGTAAATCTTTTTGACCTAAACCTACAATTGCATCACCAATAGAGGCATCGCCATGCGGGTGGTATTGCATACTTTGCCCAATAATATTGGCAACTTTATTAAACCTGCCGTCATCCATTTCTTTCATAGAATGAAGAATACGACGTTGCACCGGTTTTAAACCATCTTCTATAGCAGGTATGGCACGCTCTAATATTACATAACTGGCATAATCTAAAAACCAGCTCTGATACATATCATTAATCATTACCGAACCCTTTTCGGCTAATTCATTTTCTTCAGACATTAATTATACCTGCTCGTAAATTTTATTTGCACAAAAATATTCATAAAGCAGTGAATATAAAGAATATAAATAAAAAAATATTGCGAAGGTTTTGAAAATATTTAAATAGGCATAATTAGAACAATCTATTTATTATGTTTAAATAATAATTTTGAGAATATATATATAAAAAAAAGTCTAAATCTATTTATGTAATATATATATATGTTAAATTGAATTGTATAATATACTAAACAATTAACGTATTGTAGAATTATATGAAATTATATATTTCATTTGGTTAATAAATTATTTATTTTATTGATTTCTTTTTTCCTAAGTTTATTTTTAGTATTATTGCAGATTGAAATAAATTACTGGCAGAAAACAGTTATATCAATTTCGTAAATAAGAAAACAAAAAATAATATGAAAAAGAAAATTTTACTCTTTTCTTTAATTGCCGGAATGGCAGGTTTAATGTTGTCAAGTAATCGTGTGCTTCCTGGTGGTGCTAATGCTATTGATGGAACAGGGGCGTTAGGCCCTGGTGGTTGTAACTGTCATGCGCATTCCACTACAATAGCCGTTACATTACAATTAGATTCTGCAGGTGTACCTGTAACCAGATATGTTGCAGGTATGACCTATAATATACGAATTGCTGGAGTAAATGGAGCTGTAGCAGGTTTACCTGATTTTGGGTTTCAAGTGGCAGCTGTATTGGCTTCGGGTTCAGGTACTGGTGGAGCAACAAACGCTGGTACATTAGCATCTACGGGTTTGCCGGCCAGTTGTACTAATAATTTAGTACTTGGCACAACTTTAGATGTAGTAGAACAATCAACCGCAATTCCTGCTACTACAGGTGGCGGTGCATTAGGTTCAACTTATGTAGAATCGATACCATGGACAGCACCGGCTACAGGCACTGGTTCTGTAGTTTTATATGGTGTTATTAATGCTGTTAATAATAATTTTAGCAATTCTGGGGACCATTATAACAGTACTTCTACAACTATAACAGAATTAATACCGGGTACAACGGTTTCACCTATATTAGGTGCAACTACAGTATGTGTAGGTAGTACTATTACTTTAAGCGATGCAACTTCCGGTGGTACTTGGACAAGTGGTGCACCGTCAATAGCCTCTGTTAGTTCTTCGGGTGTGGTAACAGGTGCGGGTGCAGGTACTGCTGTTATTTCTTATACAGTAGGTACTGTTTCTGCTACAACAACTATTACCGTAAACCCAATGCCTGTTGCAGGTACTATAAGCGGAGGCAGCAGTTTATGCGCAGGTAGTACCATTACATTATCTGATATAGCAAGTGGAGGAACATGGAGCAGTAGCGGTGGTGCAGCAACAGTAAGTTCGGGTGGGGTAGTTACAGGTGTTTCAGGTGGTGCAGTAACTATTACCTATTCGGTTATGAATTCTTGCGGCACAGTAACAGCTACACATGGTGTTACTGTTAACCCATTACCTAATGCAGGTATTATTTCAGGAGCTTCAGCCGTTTGTATAGGTTCTAATATTACATTAACAGATACTACTTCAGGCGGTACTTGGAGTAGTGGTGGTGGTGCAGCAACCGTAAGTTCATCCGGAGTAGTTACAGGGGTATCGGCCGGTACTATACTTATTTCATATACAGTAGCAAATTCATGTGGTTCTGTTTCAGCAGTACATACAGTTACGGTTACAAGTTCATCATCAGCAGGTACTATATTAGGTTCAACTACATTATGCGCCGGCTCCACAATTACATTATCTGACTTGGTAGCAGGTGGCACATGGAGTGCAAGCAGTGGTATTGTATCAATAGGTGGCACATCTGGAATTGTATTGGGTATGTCTGCCGGTATGGTTACTATAACTTACGCTGTAACCACAGGTTGTGGGGCTGCGTCAACTACTACAACTTTAACAGTAGGCGCAGCACCATCAGCGGGTACAATTGCAGGTTCTTCAAATGTTTGTGTAGGTTCTTCAATCACATTAACAGACGCAACTGCCGGTGGTACTTGGACAACAACAGGGGGTAGAGCAAGCGTAGGTGCAACAACAGGTTTAGTTACAGGTATGTCTGCCGGTACTGCAATCATTACCTATACCGTTTCTAATTCATGTGGTACAGCAACTACTACCTATAATGTTACAATAAATTCATCTAGTCCGAGTCCAATTTTAGGTTCTACAGTTGCATGTGGTGGTTCTACAACTACTTTGTCTGATGCTGTGGGTGGTGGTGTTTGGAGTACTAGTAATCCGGGTGTTGCTACAGTAAGTTCATCTACCGGTGTTGTTACCGGTGTTGCAATAGGTACTTGCACTATTTCTTATACTTACACAAATAGTTGTGGTACATTCACAGCTACATCACCAATGACGGTTAGTACGTCTTTAGTAACAGGTACCATATCCGGTTTATCTACTTTATGTCGTTTTACGTCTATAACATTATCTGAAACCGTAACAGGTGGAGTATGGACAAGCAGCAGCCCGGTAGCAAGTGTTACTACCGGTGGTGTAGTTACCGGATTATTATCGGGTACAGCAACTATATCTTATGTGGTTACAGGCGGTTGCGGCACAGCGGCGGCTACGCATACTATAACCGTAAGCCCTACGCCGAATGCAGGTGTAATTGATGGCAATATGCATGTATGTGTAGGTGGCACAAATACATTAACAGATACTGTTAGCGGTGGTACTTGGACAGCAAGCAGCACCAATGCTACAATAGACCCTTCTACAGGTGTTGTTACCGGTGTTTCTTTAGGTACAGAAACCATAACTTATACAGTTATTAATAGCTGTGGTACAGCAATTTCTACTCGTTTATTAACAGTTAATCCTATGCCTTCGGCAGGTATTATTACTTCCGGTAGCGACAGTATTTGTTTAGGACACGGTATTATGTTATCAGAGACAGTTAGCGGTGGTATTTGGAGTGCAGTTAATGGTAATGCTTCGGTTGTAAGTACATCAGGCTTAGTAACAGGAAATGCAATAGGTGCAGACACCATTATTTATTCAGTAACAGGAATTTGTGCAACTGTTACAGCAACTAAAACAGTCTATATATCTACAGGTAGTATTTGTACGGGAGTACTTGAAATAAACGGACAGAATATAGCGAATGATAAAATTACTATTTATCCTAATCCTTCAAAAGGAGGTACGTTTATCATCGAAATTCCGCAAACTGCAACAAACTCTACATTAACTATTACTGATTTATTAGGTAAAACAGTAGAAACAAGATTCTTATCAAATACAAATCAACAAAAAATTTCGTTTAATATTAATAATATTGCTACAGGAACTTATTTTGTAAAATTAGTTTCAGGTGATACTACTTATGTTGAAAAATTGGTTATTTATTAGTAGTCAATTGATTTATATTATTTGTTTTTTAATAAAAGCCTTGATAAATTCAAGGCTTTTATTTTTTATTATTATTAACCCCGTTAGACATTAAAATTGGTATAAAAAATTTTTATATTAAGTAGCCTTGTATGCCTGCCCGTAACGAAGGGCGCTTAATATTATAGTATATGGCATTGCTCTATGTAAGCAGAGATGATATACCATTTTTAATATCTAAATGGTATTAGCTACAAAATAGAATAAGCATTCATTTTGAATTGATACTTATTATACGTTTTCAATGTTTGTTAAAAGTAAATTTTGTTTATTTTTGAGTTTCAATAATTAGTACATGGAAACAACAAACAAAATATTTCTTAAAGTTGAAAATATTATAGTAGCACCTATAGATAAAGTATGGGCTTATTGGACTTTGCCTGAACACATTACCAAATGGAATTTCGCATCGGATGATTGGCATACACCGCACGCTGCAAATGACCTTAGGAAAGGGGGGAGCTTTACTGCCAGAATGGAAGCCAAGGATGGTAGTTTTGGTTTTGATTTTGCCGGTGTTTACGACGAGGTCCAAAATAATAAATATATAGAATATACAGCTTGTGATGGAAGAAAAGTAAAAATTGACTTTCTTGCTGAAGGGGGTAAAACAAAAATTTCTGAAAGCTTCGAGCCTGAAAGTGAGAACCCACATGAATTACAAAAAGCTGGTTGGCAAGCTATTATGAATAACTTCAAAAAATATACAGAAGCTAATTAAAAATATTTAATGCAATTTGCTTCCATGCCATAGGCTGTTCATGATGTTATTAGGAATAGCTTGGCAATATTTGTAAAAAAAAGTATTTAAAGTAGTCTAAAATAAATGGAATCTAATTTGAATGTTAGGTTGAGAAATTTGAAAAATATTTTTCCATATACTAATTCACTCCAATTTTCGTTTTACAAAAAAGCAATTCAATGAAGAATTTAATTTATATTATTTCGTTTTTGGTATTTTGCTTCTATTCATGTCAAAAGAATAGCAAATCATTATTGGTTCCAAAGACTGTGGTAACTAAGGATTCCCTTTATGTAATTAACCCGAATACTACTTCCTATCCCTATACAGATACCTTTTATGGTTATTATAAAGATACAACATTATATAATAATACTATGTTTATAAGTGCTACTGGTGTACCCATTATTTCATTTTATGTAGTGCATTTAGGTAGCGATTTAAAGGTATATATAAGTTCAGATTCGGTATATATTAATTCTTTAACTCAAAATTTGAAGATAGTTTGGGACATAATGAACGATACTGTTGGTGCTAATGTTTACGGCATTAGAACATTTACACAAGCAGACAGTTTGCATATTGTATGGAATTCGTATAGGGGATTGTGTGCCGGTGATACAGAATACCATCACTCTTATTTTATAGGTGCAAAAAAATAGGGTGCAGATGCACCCTATTTTTTTGGCATAATAGAACAAACATCATTTAATTACCTACTACTAAATTAAGCAATTTACTATAACCGTTTTCACTTTTGAACCTAACTAAATAGATTCCTGCTGCACAGTTTCTAGGTAATACCAAGTGATTATAGTTTTTAGAAATAGGATATTGTTCTACTATTTTACCGTCATAAGTAAAGATAGTAAGTGTACCGGCTGTTGTTGCTTCAACTACAAATTTGCTAGTTGCCGGATTAGGGTACAACTTTATGTCTTCATCTGTAGTTGCAGTACCATTTATGTTTAAGGCCGGTATAACAGTTATAGGATAGGTAACTATTGTATTACCACAACTGTTACTTACCGTATAAGATATAGTAACAATGCCTGATGCAATACCTGTAACAACACCCGTGCTGCCAATAGTAGCAGTAGTAGTGCTGCTGCTCGTCCAGGTACCACCGGCAAGTGTGTCGCTAAGCGTAATGGTAGAACCAACATTTACCGCTGTAGTACCCAAAATGGAGGGCACAACAGGCAAGCCGTTTACTGTAATTGTTTTGGTGGCAAAGCCACTACCGCAGGCATTACTTAAACCATAAGAAACCGTTACAGTGCCCGTAGCTACACCGGTAACAATACCGGTGCTGCCAATAGTGGCAATAGTTCCGTCGCTACTTGTCCATGTGCCGGTGCCACCGCTTAGCGTGTCACTAATAACAATTGTATGTGCAACACATACACTATCATTACCTGTAATAGTACCCATATTGCCGATAGATACTTTACGTACTTTGTTATTATAAGTATCTGAAAAATATATGTTTCCGCTGCCATCGGTGGTAAGAAACGAATTCTGTAAATAGGCTGTAGTAGCCGGTACACCATCGGCAGTGGACGAGCCCCTTCCTGCTCTTGTAGTAATTATACCTGTTGATAAATTAACTTTTCTTATTGTATATGAATTGTCGCTTATGTATAAATTTCCAACGGTATCCAGTGCAACATCAAAAACATTACCAAGTGTGGCTGATGTAGCCGGACCACCATCACCGCCCCAACCAACATAAGGAATCGACCCTGCCACAGTAGAAATGATACCCGAAGTATTTACTTTCCGAACAACATAGTTACCATAATCTGCAATATATACATTGCCGGCAGCATCTACTTTTACACCCTGTGGATTATTTAGGGTAGCTGCCGTAGCTGCACCGCCATCACCTGTGTAAGCACCGGTAGTATTACCTGCAAAAACGGTCATAACACCGGCAGGTGTAACTTTCATTATCTCATTGAGACCGCCATTCGCAATATATAAATTATTACTCCTATCCATACCTAAACCATTAATATTAGATAAGGAGCTTGTATTAGGTACAAAAACACTCCAAGAACCATCGGGTGTAATTTTTAATATTTCGTTTATTAAGGGTACGGTACTTATGTCAGCAACATAAATATTTCCGAATGTATCTACTGCAACTCCTGCCGGATAAAAATCTATACCTGTTAAAGTTGTAATAACACCAGCCCGATTTAATTTTCTAATATACCGATTGTTTACATCTGAAAAATAGATATTGCCCCACCTATCTCTTGCAATACCTTGAGCAACTTGCAAGGTAGCATCATAGCCCATACCCCCGTCTCCCGAATAGCCGGCAGCACCAGTGCCTGCAATCGTAGTTATTATATCATCGGTAGTATATAGGTAGGGTACTGAAACAGCTTGTATTGCAGAATCTCTACCGCAACCATTTACTTTAAGATATTTAATTACAGTACTACCCGGAGAAGCACCTGTAATTAAACCGCTAGAACCTGCAAATGCTACACTGTTGTTGCTGCTTAACCAAACACCGCCACTGCTGCCGTCTGTAAATGTAATTCCCGTGCCAATACATACGGAACCCACACCTGAAATAGATGTTACGGTAGGTGCTACAGCTGAAATAATTATAGTTTGGGTAACAAATGTTGACCCACAACCATTTGTAACCGTATAACTGATTGTTGCTGTGCCGGGTGCTACTGCATTAACAATACCGGTACTACTACCAACGGTTGCCAAGCCGGTTGCACTTGTCCAAACGCCGCCTGTTAATGAATCGGAAAGTGTGAATGTTGTAGAAGCACAAGCCATTGTACTTCCTATAATTGGTGGTATAATAGGTAATGGATTGACTGTAATATTTTTTGTAATGTAATTAGACCCACATGGACTAGATTGTGTATAAGTAATGGTAGCTGTACCCCCACTGATACCACTTACTATGCCGATACCACCAGTACTTGAACTTACAGACGCAACACCCGGATTGCTACTAGAATACGCATAGCTAGAATAAGTAAAACTTGTATAAGTTGAGTTATGAAGGCTCATAGTTGCACCTTGGCACACAACAGAATCGCCTGTAATAGGTGCCATAACCGGTGCACCGCCCGGACAAGGTATTTCTCTTATTTTAAAATTATCTCTATCTGCAATAAATAAATTATTGTGTGCATCTACTGCTGCAGAAGTAGTATAACTGACCCTGGCAGACGCAGCAGCACCACCATCACCGGTATTACCTGCAATACCATCGCCGGCTACGGTAATAAGCCATGCAGCATAGGTATATACTCTTCTTACCCTGTTGTTACCGGCATCTGGGAAATAAATATTATCATTGGTAATATCCATTGTTACATCCCATAAATTACTTATAAGTCCAGATGTTGCAGCAACATATTCACCGGAATATCCGGATGTGTACCAACCGGCTAATAAATGGATTCTATTATCTGCACCCAACATGCGTATTTTCGCATTGCCGTGGTCTGCAAATAAAAGTTGACCCGACAGGTCTATGTGCATGCCTGCAGGACTATCTAATTGGGCTGCGAGCGGAGTACCGCCATCGCCGCTTGAGCCCATAACACCGGTGCCTATTATCGTATTTATAATACCCGATGTATTGACCATTCTGATAACATGGTTATTCATGTCTGAAATGTACATATTACCCGTTCCGTCAAAAACGACACCATAAGGGTATGAAAACGTGGCTGCGGTTGCCGCACCACTGTCGCCCGTATAGCCATTGGCGCCTGTACCGGCAACGGTAGTAATAATGCCGCTTGCAGTAATTTTACGTATGCGTTGATTGCCGTTATCAGCAACATAAATATTACCTAAATGGTCTGTAGCCAGCCCGGTAGGGTAATTAAACTGTGCTGCGGTAGCAGCACCGCCATCGCCAGAAAAACCAGCTGTACCCGTACCTGCAAATTTAGTTATAATACCTGCTGTATCTACTTTGCGTATTACATTGTCGCTTATTATATAAATAGCTCCTGTATCGTCTGCTATAACACAATTCACGCTTTTAAGAGTTGCAGCTGTTGCCGGTCCCCCATCACCGGCATTGCCATAGCCACCATTACCGGCAAATGTGATGATTGTTTGTGCTTTTACACTCAAATTAATCACTATAAATAAAACCAAGAAATTGAATAGTTTTTTAAACATACTTATATGTATTTTTTGCGTTGCAAATGTACAGGAAATTGCTTTACAATAAAAAAAGTTAGCGAATGATAATTGGGTGAACGTATTGAAAAAAAATACAAAATAATTTCTTTATATTAGAGTACTCATAATAATCTGTCGTAACTATTCAGGCTTGCAAAAAAAAAGTAAATATTCCCTTGGGATTAATTTTTATGGAGACTGAATAGTTACAATCTGGTTTCATTTATTAGAACAATTTTTAGCTAAAAGAAAAAAACTCACTTTTAGAGATAAATAATTGTTATATACTATAACATTAAGTTTTTTCAGAAATCTGATTATTAATTTCTGTCATTTTTATACCAATTGTATTAGAGAATGGTATTAATCTATCCAAAATTTATATGAAATTTATTAAAATATAAAGCTTTTATAATCTTTAAAGTATAGTTATTATAAGAAAATTTTGCACCCAATGTTACATTATTGAAATATTTTTAGTACTTTTAGCACTCAAAGTCTAAAATATTACTATAATGAAGCGATTTTTTTTACCAAAATTGTTAC
>CAIWXG010000405.1 GCA_903916555.1 uncultured Bacteroidota bacterium | reverse complement strand
TTTAATTAAATATTTTATTCTTGTGTCCACCCCATCAGTTTCAATCGTACAATTCAAAATCTCATCAAATATATCTTTTGCCAATTTTGTATTATTACAATGCCCACAACTGTAAAATAAATTGTTCCATTCGAACTTCAATTCTTTATCGCCTTTGTGTGGCAAAAAATGTTCAGTATTTATATTGTGGGGCTCTTTATCTTCACAGATATAGCATTTATTTTTAAAATCTTTTTGAAGCCTTTCCAATACATCTTCACAGTTATGATTTCCATTTGCTTTCGCTTTTTCGGCTAAAAGACATGGCGGTGCGGGTTGCGATTTAACTACTTGAATCATTTTGCACCTTCTTTTTTAAGTTCTTCAATTTTATTTGTTGCAACTTTACAACCAATTCATCAGCAAATATTTTTGGTACACCATCAAAATAAATATTCAATTCATTCAGTTTTTCCACTTCGTCATCGTCTAAATTTGATTTCGACATTAAGGTTTCATATTCTGCTACTTTTTCTTTTAGAACATCCGAAAATTTGTCAGAATCAAAATAACTTTCAACTATTGTTTCATAAGAATAGCCAGATAAATCATCACTAATAACTTCCCTCTTTTCCAAATCGCAAACCACTGCATTATTTACCGACGTAATTACAAAAGGTGAGTGCGTAGTAACAATAAACTGAATTTTAGGAAAAAATGAAATTAAGAATGGAAGCACTTTTTTCTGTAATTCTATATGCAGGTGGGTCTCAATTTCATCAATCAACACAATACCCTGCACATCATAGTTTTTGGATTTGTGTTCCTCCATCCTCATAATTAATTCCGTAACAATATTGAGAATTGCAGAATAACCGTCTGACAGTTGGTTAAGGTTATAAGGTTCTTTACCCGGCTCAAATATGTTGAAATTATATGATTTTCTATCAAATACAAGATGGGCATCTTTCGCTTCAAATAAATCAAACAATTTTTCCTCAAACTGTTGAAACCAATCATCAATTTTATTTGCTTCATCAAAATCTTTATCATCACGCGCAAATGATTTATCGGCTTTAAGATTGACTATATATTGGATAAAATCTTGTCCGGCATTTTCTTCAATTTCATAATATGGTTTTAGTTCAACTTTTGTAATTCCGACTGGATCTTTTAAAATAATATTTCTTTTAGCCCCAAAAAATGCTAAAGTAAAATTACCTTTTTCAAACTTCTCATTAGCTGAATCATAATCACTTATATCAATATTAATTGATTTAAACTTTTCAAACCAATTTTCAGTTTGTTCAATTTCTTCACGTTCTTTAAAAAAATCTCTAGCTTCCTCAGGTTTACTTGGCAAAATGATACTAGAAAAAATATCTGTTTGAGATTTATAATTTGGCAAAGTAAAAATTGGTCTTTTCAGATACTCTAAATGCTTAATGTAATAATCATAAGTACCTGAGATTACATTACCCAAATAAAACTTCAATTCATTTAATAAACTCGTCTTCCCACTACCGTTTTTACCGGTAATAATCAGGTGCTTCTTTTCTGTTTCAGAAATAGGTATCTCAAAGTCCTTTATGTTTCGGACTTGATTAATATGTATTTTTTTGATAAATATTTCTTCCATTAAAAGCTGATTTTATTAAACAAATATAACACAAACAAAGCCCCACTCTATTCCAAAGTTCCCAAGTATCTTTCCGCATCCAATGCCGCCATGCAACCGCTACCTGCGGCACTCACTGCTTGGCGATATATTTTATCTTGCACATCGCCACATGCAAAAACACCTTCAATATTTGTTCTAGTAGAATTGGGTTTTGTAATAATATACCCTTGTTCATCCATATCTATCATACCGGCAAATAAAGATGAATTAGGTTGATGACCGATTGCCACAAAAAACGCTTTTAATGGCACTATCGTTTCTTCGTTTGTTTTATTGTTTTTTAGTTTTACGCTATCCACTTTATGTTCGCCTAAAACCTCTACTGTTTCAGAGTTCCAATATACTGTTATATTAGGTGTTTTAAGTACTCTATCCTGCATTACTTTACTTGCTCGCATAGCACTACCTCTTACTATCATGTGTACTTTTGTACATAGTTTAGACAGATATAACGCTTCCTCACAAGCCGTATCGCCTGCACCTACAATTGCCACTTCCTGATTTTTGAAAAAGAAACCATCACAAACTGCACATGCTGATACTCCATGACCGTTTAATCGTTGCTCAGATTCTAAGCCAAGCCATTTTGCCGATGCTCCTGTTGCAATAATGACACTGTCGGCCTCAATCCATTTTTCTTCGTCTATTTCACACAAGAAAGGGCGTTTCGAAAAGTCAACTTTGGTAACCATACCCCACCTAATATCTGCTCCCATTCTAATAGCTTGTTTTTCAAAATCTATCATCATCTGCGGGCCCATTATACCTTCCGGGTAACCAGGGTAGTTTTCCACTTCAGTAGTTATAGTTAATTGCCCACCCGGTTGCAATCCTTGATACAAAATAGGTTTCATATTAGCGCGTGCTGCATAGATAGCAGCGGTATATCCTGCCGGTCCCGAACCAATTATTAAGCAGTGTACTTTTTCGTTTTCGTTCATTGTAATGTATCTTTTTGTAATAATTAAATAATTATAAGTAAAAACAGCTAATCAACTTTGTATTTTTATCTGTGTACTGCCATTGTTTTAAATACGGAACCATACCCCGACCACACCCCTAAAGCCCCATTACTAATGTTAGATTTCAAATTTATAGGTGTAGCAAAGGGGTCTCCTATTACTGTACCACCATAAATGTAAGATGCCCAAAAGTCATATACTTTTTTGTCTATTTCGCACCATTTAAGTGTTACTGTATCGCCTGCATAAAAGTACGTAAGGGAATCAGCATTTACGTTAGTACTGTCATCATAGCCGGCTTCTAAACCTATATTCGGAATTCTTAGTCCGTTTACTGCCTCATCTTTAAAAATGCCGGAAGGATAATACTGTTCATTATTTCTTTTAGTAAAATATCTTACACAATTACCAATTGTATCGGGGTCGGTATAATTTACAAACAATTGCAAGGCACTATCCGGTGTTTGTGCATTACTAAAAATAGGTTTGTCAAACCACATAGTATCAACACCTTTGGGATTAGGTATTTTTGTAACAGAAGTATAGGTTTTCCCATTCGTAGTGATGCTAAGAGTATAATATTTACCAACTTCGCCTAACATTAGATTGCCTAAATTATTGGTATCTATTGAGTAAACGTATATTTTATTGTTTTTAGCGCCTGTGTCAAATGCGTATTCTTTTAATGTAATGGTTTTAGAACCATCGGTTACTGTTACTATGGCATTATGTACAAAACTGTTTTCGAGTGTTGCGAGGTCCACAGTAGAAAAAAAACTTATGGTTGTAGTTAATAATACATATGGTGGCGTATTTGTTTCAATAGCACCTTGCACTACTAAAGCGGGTGGCGAAGTGCCTAAATCGATATGTACTTCTTTTTCGCAAGATGACAGTAGGAATACAAGTCCAATTATTGTACTACAATAAACAATAATTGGTTTTAAATACTGAAGAAATGGTTGCATATTGATAATGCCTTATAAATTGCAAGCAAATATAAGAAACTGTTTTGAGCTAATAAGCTAATTTAAATATCTGCCATCTATTGTATAGCAAAGTGGCAATAATTTATGATATTTTTCGAAATAATCGTAACTCCCCTTCAAATCGTTCCAAAATTGAATTTTTTCTTTGTCTTTACCATATTCACGTTTTAAATAATTCATGCCATTTTTTGTAAATCTTGTAGGAAATATATGAACAGGAATATTATTTTGACCATTACTTTTTGCATTAAGGCAAATAACATAAAGCTCCTGTATGCCTTCATCTGTCATAGGTATGCAACCAATGGTTACACAACCGCCATGCATATATATATCACCGCCCAACTCTTTACTTAAACTCACTTTTTTATCTATATAGTTAGGGTAATTGATACGTAATGATAAATAAAATTCGCTTTTAGGATTAAACTCTTCAATATAGTAAAAGCCTTCCGGTATTTGATTATCTCCTCTTGCCCTTTTGGGTCCTAAAACGCCACAAATAGCACATACACGTAGTGTTTTTATTAATGTATATTCGGCAGTATCATTATTCCTTGCCCATAATTCCAGTTCATTTTGGGCTTTAAAAGCACGTAAATAAATTTCATAAGGTGGAAAATCAATTTTACTCTTTGCAAATTCTTTTTTTGTGCTATCGTTATATTTTGCCCATGCTTTAGATACTCTGGGAATACTTAGCTGGTATTTTAAAAAGCTTTTATTATCAATCTGTGCGTATAATGAAAAAGAATAGATAAATACATGTATTATTAATAATACTAAATATTTTACCTGTTTTGCCATGTTTTAGTATATAATATATGAAAACAAAAACTACCAAACATCGTAACCAAAATTTGGTTTTTCCTCTTTTTTAATATCCCCTCGAGGTTCCGGTCCGTTTGGTACTCCCTTAGGTCGTTTCTTTTCTCCTTTTCTAAACATAGGATTGTAACGTGTAATAGAAAATTTATAACCTAAATTTAAAATAATACAAGTAGTGGTATAGTTTTGGCTTGCAGTACCTTTATATACATTTATGTTATTAAGACTAACAAAATCATATTTAGCAGCAAGTTCTAAATACAAATGCATTTTGTAGGTAAGCTGTAAACCTAATGAAGCATCGGCATTAAAGCCACAATTATTTTGTGCCACAGGTACATTTGCATTACCCAAAATACTGTTTTGTGCAGTTAATAATACAGGTCCACCACCTACTTTCCCAATTACATCCATTGCTATTTTATGGTCTATAGTTCTAAATATACCTTTTCTTTTTACTAAGTTTAGCTGTATTAATTTAGATTTATTATTATAATAAAAGTAGTTACCATTCTTTTGCGAAAACACGATATTGGTATCTTTAGTACCGATTTTAGTATGTATATTTTGCAAATCTGTAACATAGTAGCTTAGTGGTTCGTAGCTTATTTCTATTGCCAGATTTTGTTTATAATTAAAAAAATACCCTAATGTGTACATTAATTTGTTTACTGAAAAACTACTGTTATTAGCATTATTGTCTAAGGCGGCAACATTTAATAAATCTATTTTAGGATTAGAAGTATTTTGATTTAAATGTATAGTTGATGCCTGATGATTCTGAATACCTAAGCCACCACTAAGATACAACGAACCCCTATGCCGTTCGTGCCAGTTCATTACTTGTGCATCTACTTTACTTAATAAGCAGGTGGTAAGAAAAACAAATGCCGATAAAAATAACAATTTAACTCTTTTCTGCATATTTATTTTTTACAAGCAACCTGCATATTATCAAAATATAAAATAAATGAATAAAAATAAAATCTTTAACTTGTTTATATTACAGTCTATAAATAGATAATGCATACTTTATTATCAACTATATTTGAAAATAGATGACAAAACGCTAAAGAAATAAGTTTTGAAGCCCTAAAACTATAAAAATAATTTAGAAAATCAAAATACGGTAGATACAAAACAAATTTAATGCGTATTATTAATAATCAGTTTCTTTTTTATACATTGGTTTTGGCTTGGTTATTACTTTTCTGTGAGGCCAACCAATTAAGAATAAAGGATTTCTTTTTGTTGCTGGAAGCAGAATTCCTAAATGTGCTAAGACCATATTTGTACCCTGCAATTGGGTTGCAGTACCCTCATATACGCTAACATTTAACAACGATGCATAGTTTATCTTATAATTTAATTCCAAGTAAATCCTTTTGTGTGTTACTACTCGTAGCCCTACTTCTGTACCTGCACAAACACCTGCAAACTGATTTGTAGAAAAATGATGTATTTTAACAGTATCCAAACTACTTTCTGTCCTTGGCATTACTATTCCAAGT
>CAIWXG010000404.1 GCA_903916555.1 uncultured Bacteroidota bacterium | reverse complement strand
TTGTACAAATTTAGTACTTTTTCTAAAAAAACAAACTTTTTTTAGAAATTTTCATAAATTTTTCAATATTATTAAATTAAATAATTTAATTTTTCTACTTCAACATTTGTAATCAAATCTATGTAAACACATGCAAAATAAGGGCTTTCAATACATTTTAGGCTAAGTAACTGATTGATTTTATCTAATTTAAATAATATTGCAATATTATTTTCTTGTTCAATATTAAAATGTATAATAGGCATATTATTCATAAACGACAAACCTTTTTTGCCATACCATTTATAAGCTGCTTCTTTTGCACACCATGCAATTGTTAGTAATTCCCGCTTATTACCAACCAATTCCAATTCATGCTCAGTAAGAAATTTATGCTTTATTTTTTCAATATTATTTTGCCATATTTGTATATCTATACCCGTGCTAATCTCTTTGTGTACTGAAACAGCAATATAAGGAAGCGAATGTGAAATAGATAAATTATATTCATTATTTAGCAATACAGGTTTATTAAATTCGTTTTTTTGTAGTAAGTGTAATGGAAAGTTTGGAATTAAATATTTAAATAAAAAACGACTTGCTAAATATTCTAATCTACGCTTATCATTAGTTATATCACTTAAAAGACCTGTTTGCTTCAAAAAAAAGGACTCAGGTTCTTCAACCTTCCAAATTGCAGCAAGCCCTGCATCACCAATATTCCATACTTTTAATAAAGGCATGGCACAAAGGTAATACAGGGTTGTACTAATATCTATAAATTATACTCGTTTTTTACAAAAAACCAAATTCATTCAACTATTATATATATAATATTGCAACACTAATTGCTAAAAGACTTTCAAAGTAATGCCGGGATAAATTTGTTTAGCATTATTTGTATAAATGAATTCAGGGACTAAAGTTACACGAGGTAAAAGTGTTAGCTCAGTAAATATTTTAAATGTTGTGTTTTTAAAATAATCACCTTTGGGGCTGAAAAGATAACCAAAGCCAAAACATACTTTTTTACCTATCCATGTATATTCATTGCCATCATAAACACTACCTAATGTAAAATTTACAAACCAATTATCATCAACAATTGTATTACCTTGTAAATCATTCCTAAAAAAGTAATAAGGCGTAGCCGAAAATCTATAAAAATCATAATCTTTAGAATGACCACCTGTTTTATGTGTATATTCAATTCCAATATCTGCCATAGGGCAAAAAGTATTTTTCACCAAACCCAAACCAAGATTTCCATCTATTAGTAATTTTCTTCTTTTTAAATTAGCCGGTGTATAAATATCATATTCATTATCAAAAATCATATTGTATTTTTTTAAACTATTTTTGCCATAATAATAGGGGTTATAAATAATAGTTAATGGGTGTTTCCAAAAAGTTTTCATTCTTTTCTCGGAATAAGAAATTTTTTCTAATGTATCTACCACTTTTTTAAGAATACTGTCTGCAACTATTCTTTCAACATCATAGTAATTACCTATTACAAAAGTTACCTGCATTGAATAAGGTATAGAACAGGATGTATTTTTACGTTTAGAAATGCCTTGTCTTGATTTTTGGAAAACAATACGTACAGTATCCTGTCCGAATTTTAATTTCGATATTTCACCGTTATTATTTAAAAAACTACTGCCGTCAGCATTATATTTTTTAAATCTTATTTTTTTAAAACTATATTCCGAATTAAGTACATAATCAATACGCACACTACCCGTAGGGTTATCAGCAAGAGAATCTCTATAAAAACTTATATCACTCATAAAGTTTTTTAAAATAGAGTCCAAATTCTTTAAATCTTTATAATCTTTTAAATCACATAATTCCATAATCATTCTGCCGTTTTTTAGCGTCACAAAATTTTTCAGATAAATTTGACTTTCATTTGCATTAAATGTCTGTTGTGTTTTAGTGCGACTTATCGCTTTTTCTACACCCAATTGATAAGGGCTTTGAGCAAATACATTGCTATGTAATACTAAAATAAAGAAGAAGATGTTTAAAATTAGTTTTTTCATGACTATTGATTTTGAGTATTGATTTTAAATTTTAAAAAATTAATTGTGTGTTGCCAATCCAAATTTGAAATATTAAAATTATCTATATTCCTGTTATGTATAAAAGGTAGCGTTGTATAACTAAATTTATTTTCTTTCATTAAGATTGATTTTTTGTTGAATTCATCTTTTTCCACATCATTGATATATACAATAGACATAGCATTAAAATCAGCATATTCAATTAATTCACCCTCATCTAAAGGCTTGTTGATAATTGTTTTATCATCTATTACATTGACTATTGGCATGTTTTCAAAATCAATATAGGGCATGTCATCTTCATTAAACTGATAGGTATAACCGGTAAGTAAACCCTTTTCCAAATCACTAATGTGAATTGTGCTTATATATGTGTTTACCTGCCATTGCCAAATATTTGTCAATTCTGTAGGTGTAAGAACCGAACAATTTGCTACATTATTAATTATATAACCACTTTTATCAAATACGCTTTCTGTTGCAGTCCAACCCTTATTATCATCCAAATCATAATCCTTTAATGTGTGTTTCTCTGTTGTATGCTCCTTAGCAATTGACATTGGCAATGTTCTTTCTTTTTCAATAGAATTATTGGCAGCATTTAATTCTTTTTCAAAATCATCAATATATACTGTTTTCATAGGAATTGTTCCAGTCACATTTGTATTCAAAACTGTTTCAACACCGGGATTCAAGCCATAGCATACAGTTAGGTTTTGTGTAACATCTTCTAAAACTCTTACTTCTTCATCTGGTTTAGACGGAGCTATTTTATTATTTTTCAGATTGACTACAGCTATTCTATAAGTCAAATTGCTTTTTCTGTCATGAATTAATTTATCGGTGTCGCTCTTTGATAATATAGAATTATTTTCCTTTTTATTAAAAGTAGTATTATTTGTAACCGTAGATTTAGGTTTATAAAAATACAAAACTGAAATACATAAGATTGGCAATATAATAGCTGCTGCCTTTAAGAATGGTAAAAAAATACGTTTCTTCTTCTTTGTTTCCATACGTTTTTCTAAACGAACCCAAGCATCTGCTTTACCAAATACAATTCCCCCAGAAAGCGTATCCAGAGAGTTTATTTTATCTCTTATTATCATATCTTGTTCACTACTATTCATAACATCCGCTTTTTTTTAGTAATTTTTGTAATTCCATTTTTGCCTTATTTAATTGCGATTTTGATGTACCCTCTGTAATGCCCAACTGTAATGCAATCTCTCTATGAGACATGCCCTCAATTACGAACAGATTAAAAACAGTGCGGTAGCCGGTGGGTAATTTTAGTATTAGTTTAAATAT
>CAIWXG010000403.1 GCA_903916555.1 uncultured Bacteroidota bacterium | reverse complement strand
ACCATGGTCCTCTTGATCGTGGCCGGCATCGACACGACCTGGTCGGCGATCGGCTCCTCGTTGTGGCACCTCGCCCAGCACCCTGAGGAGGCACAGCGCCTGCGCGACGAGCCTGAGCTCATGCCGCTGGCTATCGAGGAGTTCCTGAGGGCCTACGCACCGGTGAACATGGCACGTAACAATTTTAATTGAAATGCCTGCTTTATAAAAATCTTCAAATACCTGTTGTATATTTTCTTTTGGTGGGTCGTAAAATGCGACTATACCCTTAAAAGAAAATGCTATTTCTTGTTGTGTAGCCGGATATTTTTCTTTGTTATTATTGCCTGTAGCCACTGCCAACATTCTATAACCATCTGCTGCTAATAGTTTAATTGTTTCTTCTATATTCTCTTTTTCGTTAGCTGATAAGTTTGTAAGATTCAATATTGCCTCCGGCGCACCCTTTGCTGCAATAATGCGTTTGCCTGTTTCATCTTCAAATACATGGGTCATCATCGGTGGTGTACCGGATAATGGATATTCATGAACCAATTTAAAAAATGGTCTTTCATCTTTTTCTATTAATTTAGAGTACGTATTATGTAATGCAATTTCCATAGGGTCGAAGGGGTGAGGCTCGCTTGCCCACATAGAAATTTCCAAAAGTTCTTTTTCTATATTATTAAATTCAGAATCGGGGCTTAAAATTCTATCAGATTGTAATGCATATATTTTTGCCAGACTCATTTTATTCTCTGTAATTGTGCCGGTTTTGTCTGTACATATTACAGTAGCACTACCTAATGTTTCTACAGTTTTTATTTGTTTTACTACCACGCCCAATTTCATAAGCCTGTATGCTCCCAAAGCCATAAAAGTTGTAAATGCTACCGGTATTTCTTCCGGAATAATGCTCATAGCCAATGTGAGTGCTTTCAATAAGCTGTCTAAAATAGTACGAGTATGAATATAGTTAATGAGCCATACTATTGCAAATATGATTGCACCCAAAAGAACCATTGCTTTAATAAAATTATTTATCTGTAATTCAAGTGGTGTTTTTTCTGTTTTAATATCCTCTATGCTTTTTCCTAATTTTCCTAATTTAGTTTCATTGCCTATGGCATTTATGGTAACAACAGCTAAGCCACTCGTTACCATAGTACCATTATAAACAAAATTATCTTCGCTTTGTTTGTCTTTTAGTACCGGCATAGACTCACCGGTAAGTATAGATTCATTTACAGAAAAATCATTAGAATGTATAATAATACCATCGGCAGTAATAGAAATACCTTCTTCAAGTATTAAACAATCGCCTATTACCAAATCGACACTTTTTATTTCTTCTATTATATTATTGCGGATAACTTTGCAAGTAGCTTGTGAAAATGTTTTTAGTTTTTCTAATGCATTTCTACTTTTGTTATCTTGGTATATGGAAATAGAAGCTTGAAATAGAATAGCACCTGCCAGAAATAGACCATCACCTATATCGCCACTAATAAAATAGATTGCAGAAGCCAATAGTAATAAAATGACCATGGGGTCTTTTATTATTCCTATTACAAAACTGAGTAGGTCGTTTTCTTTTTTAAATTTTAAAATATTAGCACCAAATTTTTTTCTTG
Organism: uncultured Bacteroidota bacterium; assembly: GCA_903916555.1. Taxonomy (GTDB): domain Bacteria; phylum Bacteroidota; class Bacteroidia; order Chitinophagales; family Chitinophagaceae; genus CAIYTT01. The sequence continues at coordinate 17,578 of CAIWXG010000403.1, read as the reverse complement.
ATTCTATAAGTTCTTCATTAGATAGTCCGGAAATATTGAATAAGTTTTCCATTATTGTTTATATTATTAATTTATAGCGAGTAAATAGTTGCTGTATTTAATTCATCTCATCTGATTAAAATAGAAACCAGAATTAAAAGGAAGATATAAAGCTACAACAATATCAGAAGGATGCACTTTAAATAATTAAATGGAATATAAATAAACTACTACTATTTCTAGTATCTTTATTTATAACAGATTAAATAATCTAAAATTATACCTCAAATTAATTATATTACGAAAAAAGGCAGACTTACATTTTTAAAATCCGTCATCCTGTTTTTTGATAGTTAATTGATATTTCAGGGTATGCGAATGATTATATTTGCAGAATAAAATTTATTTCATTGCAAAAATCTCATTATATCGCTATTGCATCGGCTGCAATTTTAATACCTATTTTGTTTTTTTTAGGTAATACCGTACCACCTGCCAAACCCTTGCCTGCGGGTATGGGTATGCCGGCAGTAACAGCCGGTAGGGGACAAACCCCAAGCCAAACAAAACCAATAGAGCTTGATAAATTAATAAGTTTGTGTAAAAACAAATTGCCAAAACAGGCTCTACAAGAATTAGACCTACTTGAAAACAGCTTGAAAACAGTAGACGATACGCGTCAAATGATGCCTATATTTAAACTAATGTCTGTTTTTTGGGAAAAGAATAACGAAAATAGGCTCTCTACCTACTATAAAAGTAAAATTGGGCAATTGGATAATTCAGAAAAAGAACTTACCTTTGCAGCCCAATTGTTTTTAGAGCTGATGCAAAACGAAAGTGAACCATCGGTGCAGGCGTGGGAAGTGCAACAGGCATTGGTGTGTTTAGAGCAATCTACTAAGATAGACCCTGATAATGAAGAAACAAAACTTGCTTTGGCAACTTGTTATTTAGAAGGAACAGGAGAACCAATGGCAGGGGTTCAAATTTTATTAGGTATCGTAAATAAGAAACCTGATGATATTCCTGCTAACTTATTATTAGGTAGAATGTCTTTAAAATCCGGACAGTTAGATAAAGCTGTTGCCCGTTTTAATATTGTTCTAAAACAAGAACCCTCTAATGTAGAAGCCTTACTACAATTAGCACAGGTATTTAAAGAAAAAGGCGACAAAAATAAAGCAATTGAATTACTGGAAAAAAGCAAGCTAATTGTAAATAAACCGGAATTCAGTAACGATATTGATAAAGAAATTAATTCATTAAAGTAACTTATAAAATATTTAAATTATGCCTTGCGGTAAAAAAAGAAAACGTCATAAAATAGCTACCCACAAACGGAAAAAAAGATTAAGAAAAAACCGTCATAAAAAGAATAAATAGAAGAGTAATTACACTGCTTCCCTTATAATGCATCCTCTTTAAATTAGATAATTGTTTTTATTTTACTATATTTACGATTATCTCTTTTCTAAGTTATTAATTACTGTGCAATAGCAGTAATTAATAGGTATTAGGCAGAATTGGTAAAAAGACGGTAGAATGAACAAAGAATTAATTATTAATGCATCAGGCGATGGTGTAGAAATTGCTCTATTAGAAGATAAAAAACTAGTAGAACTACATTTTGAGCATGTACAAGACCAATTTGCTGTAGGCGATTTATACTTGGGCAAAGTTAAAAAACTTATGCCTGGGTTAAATGCTGCTTTTGTAGATGTTGGTTACGATAAAGATGCCTTTTTACATTATACCGACCTAAGCCCTTATCTACATTCTTTAGTTAAATTTTCCAGATTATCTGTTGAAGGAAATACCAATTGGGGTAATGATTTCAGTAAGTTTAAAAACGAATCTGAAATATTAAAAACCGGGAAAATAACTGAAGTTTTTACAGGCAAACCTGAAATATTAGTACAAATACTAAAAGAGCCTATTTCTTCAAAAGGACCTAGACTTAGTTGCGAAATATCATTACCCGGTAGATTTGTAGTTGTTACTCCTTTTAATAATACAGTTGCCATTTCCCGCAAAATACATTCTGCCGATGAACGTAAGAGATTACAAAAAATAGTTGAAAGTATTAAACCAAAAAACTTTGGCGTTATTGTTAGAACTGCCGCTGAGGGTAAAAATACTGCAGAGCTACATGCTGATATTTTGGAACTGGAAAAAATGTGGAAAACACTGCAAACGAATTTGAAAGGTGCTAAAGCCCCACAAATGGTTTTGAGTGAGCAAGATAAAACAACTTCTATTTTACGCGATTTATTGAGTTCAAGTTTTCAGAAAGTAATTATTAATGATAAAAAGCTATTTGCCGAAACCAAAGAATATATAGCTCGTATAGCACCGCACCAAGAAGAAATTGTTATTTTACATACCGCTACACAACCTATTTTTGATACTTACGGTGTAAGTAAACAAGTAAAAGCATCTTTTGGTAAAACAGTTAATTTGCAAAGTGGTGCTTATTTAATTATTGAACATACAGAAGCTTTACATGTAATAGATGTAAACAGTGGCACACGACACGCTGAAGCCGGACAAGAACAAAATGCACTTGCTACCAACTTAGAAGCTGCGGAAGAAATTGTAAGGCAAATGCGTTTAAGAGACCTTGGCGGTATTATTATAATAGACTTTATTGACATGAAATTGCCCGAAAATAAGAAGCAATTACATGAAGATATGGAAACATTTATGGTAAATGACCGTGCAAGACATACTATTTTGCCTATAACAAAATTTGGATTGATGCAAATAACGCGTCAGCGTTTGCGTCCTGAATTAAATATTTCTACATCTGAGGTTTGCCCAACTTGTAAAGGTACCGGTAATATCGGCCCATCTATATTACTTGGCGATGACATTGAAAAAGATGTGAAATACCTTGTTAACCAAGGGCATATCAAACTTACCATACACGTGCACCCTATTCTTGAAGCCTATTTAACGAAGGGTAGTATCTTTAAACCGTCTATAGTAAAAAAATGGCAAAAAGAATATAAGATTAAAGTAAAAATAATTGCCGATAACGATTCCCCTCTTACAGAATATCATTTCTACCACCCGGAGACTGATGATTTAATAAAGTTGTAATTTTATATATTTGGTATTTATTTTCACTTATTATTCTAACATGAAATTATTTCGTTATTGTTAAGTATATATACTATATAGGCAAGTGTTTTTATTCATCATTTATTTTTCTATTAAATCCATTTATTTTTATATAATTTTAGGCTATAAAATTATTGAATGAGTAAGAAAATAAAAGCAACCATTTCTAAAAAAGAATTGCACGTTAATGTCCCTTCCCCTACAATAGAACAAAATAATAAAGTCGGTTTTAGTATTTATGATTTTAAAATACAAGCTATACTATTAGCAATTATTGGCTTTATTTTTTATGCTAATACATTTAGTAATGAATGGGCTTTTGATGATATGATGGTTGTTACCCAAAACGAATATGTGCAATCGGGTATGGCAGGCATACCAAATTTACTGCTTGGCGATTCTTACGAAAGTTTTGCACAGCAAGAAAATGTAGAAAGCAGTAACCTTACTAATGGTCGTTATCGCCCATTATCGCTCCTAACATTTGCATTAGAGCAACAGCTTTTAGGTATAGAAAATAAAGACAAAGCAGATTCAACAAGTGCAATTGCTAACGCACAAAAAACACATGAAACCAAATTAAAGAGCGACATGCATTTTAGGCATGTTGTAAATGTTGTTTTATATATATTGTCGGTAATTGTTTTTTTATATTTTTTAAGAAACTGGATTTTTAATAATAATGTATGGGTCGCATTTCTAGCCGCATTACTGTTTATAATACACCCCATACACACAGAAGTAGTGGCAAATGTAAAGAGCAGAGATGAAATTTTGTCCTTACTTTTTATTTTACTTACTCTTATTTATTCACTTAAATATCTTGAAAATTTAAAAATAACTAATAAAATAGCTGCAATAGTATTTTGTTTTTTAGCATTACTATCAAAAGAATATGCAGTAATGTTGATAGTAATATTACCTATATCCTTTTATTTATTTAAGAACATTAGTATTAATAAAAGTATTAAAGCAACAACTATCTATTTAGTACCATTACTGCTATATATATTATTAAGGGTATATGCAGTTAAAACATCGCAAAGTGTTGTAGAAACCGAAGTAATAAACAATCCCTACTTATTTGCTACACTTAGTGAAAAATATGCTACTATTTTTTCTACATTATTAATTTATATAAAGCTTTTGGTTTACCCGCATCCCTTATCATCAGATTACTCCTATAATCAAATTACTTATACAAATTTCGGGAATATCATGGTATGGATTTCAATAATTATCCATATTGCATTGCTATACTTAATGTTTGTAATGCTAAAGAAACGCCATTTTATTGCGTTTGCTCTCGCATTTTATTTTGTCTTTCTTGCTTTGGTTGGCAATGTCTTTTTTAATATTGGTGCTCCACTTGGTGAAAGACTTATATACCATTCTTCTATGGGCTTTGTAATCATCATTGCCTATTTTATTTCTGTTGGTATCGAAAAAATAAAAAATAAAAAACTGTCATTGGCTATAGTATGTATTCTATTGGCAATAATTATTCCGGCAGCAGCATTTAAAACCATAACAAGAAATGCTGATTGGAAAACAGATACTACTTTATTTTTAAAAGATGTAAATACATGCCCCAATAGCACCTTATTAAATACGAATGCAGGTATTGCCTATTTAGGTATTGCCGTAAATACTACTAACGACAGTATTAAAAAAGATTGTTTGCCTAAAGCAATTGCCCATTTTAATAAAGCCATTTCTATGGATAAAAAGTATGTAACGCCCTATCTTAATAGAGGAATTGCTTATATACAATTGGCAGATATGGATAAAGCACTCATGGATTGTGATACTGTAATTAAGTATTTCCCTGTACACCCTTCTTTGCCTTATTTATCTGTAACAATATCTAAGTACTTTTTTGATAAGGGTCTAAAATATGGTATGGATAATCAGTTACCTGAGGCTATTGCCTGTTTAAAAAAGGCCACAGAAGCTGCTCCTCAGCATCCCGATATATGGTATAATCTTGGCTTTGCATATATAAAAGCAGGACAAATACAAGAGGCAAAAAATGCATTACAAAAAACATTGCAACTAAAACCCGACCATCAGCAAGCAAAAAATTTACTAGCTCAATTGCCGTAGCAATAAGAACTGTATTTAGTCTTCTTTCTTACATTCAGCTAGGTTAAAGTCGTTTTGCTTTTTGCCCCAGTAAGGTTTTGTAATATCTTTATTTCCTTGTTTAGCAAACAACTCATCTGCTTTTTCGAATGAAGATATTGCAGCTTTTTTACCACCACCAAACGCTTTTGGTGTATGTAGTTTTGATGTGCCTTGTAAATAATACATTCTTGCATTGCAGGGGTTAATGGCTTTTGCACTTTCTAAATTAGCACTGAACACCTTACCGTATTTCATCCATCGTTGGCCCGGGTCTATAGCTAAACGAGCATTCGCAATCATAGCGGCTAACACATACGTTTCATCATTTTCTTTACCTAAAATACTAACTGCCTCATCGTGTTCTTTATCTGCTTCATCAAGATAGGCATCTCTTTTTGCAGCTTCCGGTTCGGTATAAGAAATTATTGCTTTACATAATGAAGCATAGTAGTGAGTAGTCCATTCGGTGGACCATTTTTTGGCTATTAAGCCCATTTTATTGCTTTGCTCTACTTTGCTATTTAAATTAGTTGCTGTATCAAAAGCAAAAAATGTTTTTTCTAAAAAAACTTTAAAATCTTGCGCCTGTGCATTAGCAAAACTCAAAGCAACAATTACTAATAGAATGATTTTTTTCATGTTTTATGAGATGTTTGTATATTTTATTTAATCTTTTTTGCAAAAATAACTGTAAAAAGTATTGAATTTAGATTTTAATATTAATTAAAGTTCATCTTTTTTAAACTGTGTAAGCGACATATTAACCCCTACAAATATAGACCTGTATAATGCAGGCACAATCGGATTACTGCTAATTGCCACACCTTTACTGTCATAATTATATCTATACCCAAAAACATTATGATAGTTAGTTATATTATCTATACTTAGATAAAATACCGTAAACCACTTACCGTAGGTATGCAAATAACTTACGGTTACAGCTAAATTATTGAATGGCGGCGTATGGTCGTTTAAAAAATTAGAAGATGTTGTAGCTTGTTCCGGGTTGTAATATGGAAAACCACTAGCATAAGTATAAGTAGCACTAAAATTGGTTTGTATTTTATCTATAAAGTATTTGGCAACCAAGTTAAAATTATGATTAGCTATAAAAGAGGGTGTAGCTTCGAAAGGGAAGTTTTGATATAAACGTCTTGTATCTATATAGCTATAAGAAATCCAATAGTCTAAGTTTTTAATTGTTTTTTTATCTCTGTAAAATAGTTCTGCTCCTGCGGCATAACCATGACCTGTATTATTTACCGTTGTAGTATCACTTAAAACTCTATATCTATTTGGGTCGTAAATTGCAAAAGGCTCACGTATCAGGTCTTCATAATTTTTGTAGTAGCCTTCTATTCTTAGCGTTCTATCGTTTTTGCTTAGTTGCCAATTGGCAATATAGTGAGTAGCTTTCTGCATATCGGGGCGTTTACCCGCAAGAAGGTAAAAATTGTCGGGGTCTTGGTAAAAGGCACCACCTGCTACTGAAACCTGGCTGTTTCTACTTGTTTTTATTGCCATAGAAAAACGAGGAGCCCATTTGCCTTCTTTTAATAAAGTACTGTATTCATACCTAAGTCCGGGGCGGAAAGCAATTTTATTAATTGGAGTCCATTCTAATTCAGAATAGCCTGATGTATGCGTTTCTGTAAATTGTTGGTCGTAAACATCAAATTTTTTATCTATACTGAAATTCTGTATGTCAGAACCTAAGAGAAGATTTAATCTGCTTGTAAAAAACTTTTTACCTTCTATTCTTAATTGGCTACGTTCATCTTTCTCGTTAATGGGTATGGTACCAAATGTATTATTCGTTTGGTCTATACTATAAGATGCGGCTGTATAAAGGCTGTATTTGTTTTTAAACATTTGTTTATAAGATACGCTACTGAAAAGGTTTTGGTCTTTAGTTACAAAATCTATAGTATCACGTTGATGAGTAAACGGATTTTGAGGCACAACCGTATTGCCTGCATAAGGATTGGGTATTGCTATACCACTTGTATTATCGGTATAATTGCCGCTAACTTTAAGAATACCGTCCTTATTGGGTTTCCATACATACCTAATATTTGTACCACCACCTACCGGCACTTTATAAAAATTGAAATTAGTGGTAGCTAATTTATAAAAAGGGGTAAGATTATTGTAGTTACCGCCAATATCTAAACTGCTGTTAGCCCACTTTTTTGTTCCTGATGCATAAACACCTGCCATATTTGCACCCAGATTTACGGTGCTTTTTTCGGGTAAGTCGGTAGTATTCAATTCCAGAATACCGGATAAAGCTTGTCCATACCTTGCACTGTAGCCACCACTGCTAAAAGACACACCTTGATATTGAAAAGCACCGAACCTGCTACGTGTAGCAACACCGGGAGCACTATTAAAAAATGCATTCTGCACCACTACTTCATCAACTATAATTGCTGCTTCACTTGCATCGCCACCACGCACAAACAAACCGTTTTCGGTACCTGTTTGTTGTGTGCCGGGCAATGTTTCTATTGCCTTTACAACATCGGCATTAGCACCGGCAGTAGTTACAATATCAAGTGGTTTCAATACTGTTTTTGTTTTATCGTTAGTGGCTTCAAAAGAACCTGCTGTTATAGTTACCATTCCCAATTCCTGTGCTTCTTTGGGTTTCATGTGCAAAATAATATTGCTAATATCACTTTTTATTTCAATAGGCTGCCCTGCAGTTTCATAGCTAATATCGGTAACTACAATTGTTTGTGTACCTTTTTCGTCTGTTGTAAAATGAAAATAACCAAGACTGTCGGTAGTGCTGCCATCTAGTGTATTTTCGAGCGAAACGCTTGCACCTTTTACCGGTTTGTTTTTGGTATTTAAAACAATGCCCGATATTTTAAACTGCCCCATAGCCAAAAAGCCCTGAAAAACAAAAATACTTAGAAGAATAAATAATCTATTATTGTACATATACTTAATTAGGAAGCAAAGATATGCTACCAACATACTAAGCCTACAAATAATCGGTTAATTAAAATTTATAGTCGGTAAATGTTTTTTTAGTATCGGTAAGGAAATGTGGTGAGAATTCGTTTCTTTTAAAAGTCATCAAACGCAATCTTTTCATTGAGAAATCCCAATGCCCAGCTCCTGCAACAAAGTAAGATAGAACCTTTTATGAGACGAACAAAAGTTACGTACAAAATACAACATGCTTGACCTATTTTCATAGAAATAATGACCTGAATAGTTACTGCTTTTTATATAATAATACTTATGTGTATGTTATTTTTTTTAAAAGCAGCAAAAGTTATTTATTTTAAATTATCTAAAACCTAGGACATACTGTTTTCCTTAGTACCCCGTTTTTGCCACCATAGCTACCGGATATGAATGCGGTAAATTCAATACCACCTTGTAGGTTACTCGCTTCTTTTAGAGTAGATACATTTACATCGTAGCTTACACCGAAAGACATGTTCTTAACTTTAACTTTAACAACGGGAATAATGGCATCATTATATCTATAAAAGCAACCTCCACTTAAAGCAAATAATTGTTCAGGTCCCATTTCTTTTTGAGACCAGATAGCCATACCACCTATCATAATTTCTTGATAAGTACCCTGTTGTGCAAAATTTAATTGAGCTTGCATTACCAATTGGTCATTTAGTAATACTCCGGTTGCTGCATTGCCATTCCACCTTATGTTTTCATTTACATCAGTTGTTTTGTAATAAGACATATTGGGCTGTGTAATATGGTAAGCAGATACCCCTAAAATATAAGTAGCATTATTAAATTCGCCGGAACTGGTATTGAAATTGACACCTGCACCAATGTCCCAAAAGGTCATTTTGGGTGCAGGTAAATTTTCTATTGCAGGGTTTAATGGGCTAAAACTGCCATTTAAATACTGATTATTAAAGGTTGCTTTACTGGGGTCGAAGCTATACTGTACATAACCACCTGTAAACCCTACCGATAAATAAGTGTGATGGTCGGCATTTATTGATTTATTATAATTAATTGCCGGATAAAAAGTAGTGATTGCCTGGTCTATACTGCCCGCTTTATCGCTGAAACCAAGAACACCGAAGCTCAAAAAGTCTTCTGATGTTCTGCTTACGGATACTCTAGTTTCTGCACTTATTAGTATTGTTTGGTAAGGGTGCGAAATACTACTCCACTGGTTTCTGAAATAAGCTCCGAATTTGTAATCATCGGCAAAAACACCTGTTAATGCCGGATTACGTAATATAGAAGTTTCATAAAACTGTGAAAAGTGTATATCTGCCTGCCCTCTTGTTACCAATGGTAAAAGTAAGATGGCGGTAACTAAAATATAATTATTTAAATTAAATTTCATGTTCATTGCATTTTATTTCAATATGGTTACATCACCTTTTATACTCAATGGCGCCCCTGCTTCGCAAGTGGCATCAATAATATAAACATATACATCCGGTCTTGGTTTGCCGCCCATATAAGAACCGTCCCAAGCATTCGATACATCATTTATAGCTATACCGCTTCTTTCAAATAATAACTCGCCCCAACGGTTATATATCCTGAAAGATTTTATGATACTTACACCGGTACCTCTTGGGTAAAAGACATCATTTTGTCCGTCTCCATTAGGCGTAAAGGTATTAGGTATAAATAACTGTTTGTCATCACAATAGATTCTTATTGTTACGCTGTCTGTAGCTGTGCAACTGAAAACAGTGGCAACTGTTACCGTATAAGTTGTAGTACTTTGCATACTCGCTTTAGGGTTAGAGCAACTATCGCAACTTAGTGTTTGTGCCGGCGACCAACTATACGTATTTATAAGGTTTCCGGTAGCATTTAATTGAGCCACAGAACCAGCAAGTAATAATTGGTCGGGACCTGCATTTACTTGCGGTAAAGGGTGTACTATAATTGTTACATAATTTGTATCAGGAATACAAGAACCTAATTGTGCAATTACGGTATAGACGGTATTGCTATGTGGGGTAGCTACAGGGTCCCATATATTATCGGCACTTAATCCGGTTGAAGGTATCCAAGTAAATTTAGTTGCTCCTGAGTCTGTTAATTGTACATTTAAGCCATCGCATATTACCGCATCTCCATGAGCAGTACTTATTGTTTTCGTTTTTAGAAATACACTAACCGTATCTGTATTTTGGCATCCGTGTATGTCTGTGCCGGTAACTGTATATTGTGTAACTACTGTTGGTGAGGCTTGTGTTACAGTACAAGCAGTACAACTTAATGTACTACCGGGACTCCAAGTGTATGAAACACCACCATAGCCTATTAAAGTTGCTGCATCACCTAAACAAACGATAGTATCTGGACTAACTGTTATAACAGGAGGTGGAAAAACAGTGATGTTTTCGGTTACAGTTCCGGTGCATCCCCATCCGTCAGCTACCGTTAAACCAACAGCAAAAGTACCGGTAACAGAATAAATATAAGGCGGGCTACTTATATCGCTTGTATCGAGACCGTTCAACGTCCAGTGCCATGATGTTATGGTAGAGAAGAAACTTTTTGAAGTATCTTTAAAATTAATTGGTGTATTTAAGCATACCGGATTAGGCATAGTAGTAAAGCCGGGAGTTACCAAGTCAACTTTTATGGTATCAGTACCCATACTTGAATTCTGGCAACCTGAATTATCGCTTAATATCAATTTTGGGATATACGCACCCGGTAATACATAAACATGTACTGAGCTATCAACTATTGATGCTGTACTTGTATTACCATCAGCATAGTCCCAGATTATACTTGGCACATTATGAATATTGGCATGAAAAGTAACAGTAAGTGGCGAGCAACCCCTAAGTGGCCCATAAGAGAATGCTCCTGCATATCCGAAAATATCAATATGACCAAAAGCAGTATCCCTGCAACCTGCTGCATTTGCTTCTATTAACATTACCGTATCGTAGCCGGGAGTAATATATAAATTAGAAGGTGAAGTGGAAAAAGACGTACTGCCATCTCCTAAAAACCATTCGCAACCAATAGCACCGGTACTTGTATTAGTGAAATGCACTGTTAGTGGCGGACATACAGTAAATGAATCATCCATACTAAAAGACGCATGAGGAGCAGTTACATTTATGTAATTTACATAAACAGCTGTATCTGTGCAGCCATGTATATCAACTACTGCTAATTTTACAGTATAAGAACCATTAAATGCATAGGCATGTGTGGGTGAAGTAAGTGTTGATGTATCACCATCGCCAAACATCCAATAAGAACTTACGATACCTGTACTTAAATTATTAAATGTAATAGGTATTTTTCTACAAGGTGTAGTAGTAGTTGCTGTAAAAATAGCATGTGGTCTATAAACTGTAACTAAAGGTGTTCGTAAGAGCGTGTCTTTGCACCCTATATTGTCTGTTACTATTTCTGTAACACCATAAGTACCTGCTGCCGTATAAGTATGTACCGTTGTGGTAGATGTTGTTGTGGCAGATGTACCATCACCAAAAGCCCATTGATAGCCTGTAAGTGTAAGTCCGGTAACATCGGTAGTATGGTCAGTAAAGGTAACAGTTAGTGGCCAACAACCGCTAACCGGTGTAGCTGTAAAGCTATCAACAGGTTTGCCAACAGTAATATAATTGGTTCTTGTAACGGTATCAAAACAACCGTGAGAGTCTAAAATAACTAAACTGATACTATAGATACCCGACACATAAAAGGTGTCGCCATATATTGCGGTTGAATCTTCTCTATATACGCCATTTACAAACCAATAATACCCTGCTGCAGTTCCTCCTGTTACGGTTGGTGTAAATACTGTATAACCATATTTACAAATTTGGGTATCGCTGGCAGTAAAATGCGGTAGTGGTTTAAATAAATCTACTGATGCAGTAGCAGTATCTCTGCAACCGCTTCTGGAGTTGTAGGTTACTAAAGTTACCGTATAAATGCCTAAAGCAGGGTAATTATGAGTAGGATTGGTTGCAGTGCTTGAAGTGCCATCACCAAAATACCACTCATGCCAAGTAGCTCCTATTGATGCCGTATCTACAAAATTAACAGTGGTAGGCGGTACACATATAGGGCTGAAACGAATAACAGATTTAGGTGAATCTATTGTAATGTAATGCGGAATTGTAAAAGGAGCACTTGGGCATCCATTGTTATACACTACTAATGTTACTGTAAAAATACCAGGTAGGGAGTAGTGGTGTGTAGGTGTGGGGCAAGCACAACTGTCAATTCCTCCATCGCCATAAGTCCATTTATAATCGGTTATGGTACCTGTAGATGTACTTATAAACTGAATAGAATTATTGTGAAAACATTCGTGTGTTGGGGTAGCATAAAAGTTTGCGGTAGGTGGTGTACCTACATGTATTGTGCTTGTATCTGTTACTGTACAGCCATTAGAAGTAGTTATAGTACAATGAACAAAATAAGTACCTGTGGCAGTATAGGTATGTACAGGGGCAGCTCCTGCACCTGTAGAGCCATCACCAAAGGTCCAAGCATAAGAAGATATAGGGTATGGATAAGTAGCTGCTGTTCCGGTAGGTATTGTTGTATAAACAAATTGGCTAAAATGAACCGTTAAAGGTACACAACCAGCATAAGGGGTATCAATCATGTTTGCGAACAGATTATAGATTGTTTCTGTGTGATACACGGTATCAATACAACCGTTTACGTCTGTAACAATCATTCTTACATTATAAACACCATTAAGGCTATATGTATTTGTAGATGTTGTACCGCTACCGGTATGGCCATCGCCAAAAGTCCAGGCTACCGAAGAGCCACCCGGTACTGTGCCTATATAGGTTACCGCTACCGGTGCAGGGCATGGTTCGGCAGGGGTACTTGTAAAACTGGATGTTGGTTGCGGCAAAATAGTAATTGTATGTATTACGGTATCTGCACAAGGGCCATCGGCAACTATTAATCGTACATTATAGGTTCCTGCAGCATGATAAATATATGCAACAGAATCTAACCAAGACGTACCACCATCACCAAAACTCCATGTACTGGATGTATGTGAAGAACTGTGGTTATGAAACATAACAGCTTGATACATACAAGCAGTAGTTGGAGCAGTAAAGGCAGCCGTTAAATGATTTACCGTAATATAATTTGGTCTTGTTATAGTGTCTTTGCAACCATTAGCATCTGTAACAATTAAACTAACTGAATAAGTGCCAAAAGTGCTATATGAATTTGTAGGGTTTGCAGCAGTAGATGTATTGCCGTCTCCAAAACTCCAAGCATACGTATAGCCGGGAGTGCCTGTTACAAAGCTACTGAAAACAGCCACTCCGGGTGCATTACAAAAAAAGGTAGTAGCAGCACTAAAAGTGGCAGCAGGTGGTCTTGTTACATGTATGTAAGAAGACATAGTTAAGGAGCCATGACAACCGGTGGAATTTGTAGCAAATAATGTAACGGTATAATAGCCAGGGCCGGGGTAAGTATGAGTAGGCGAAGAGGATGTGCTTGTAGTACCGTCTCCAAAACTCCATACATAAGTTAGCGGCCCTGCAACACCTGCAACTGTAGTGCTAGTAAATGTAACCGGTGTACCTGGGCAAACACTTGTATCGGAAGCATAAAAAGAGACGGTTGGGGAAGGATAAACCGTAATTACCATTGTATGTACAGAGGTAGCCCCACCTGCACCATAAGCCGTAAGTGTAACAGTATAGGTGCCGGCCATAAGATAGCTACCCGAACAACTGTCGGCAAATGATGTGGTACCATTACCCAAATCCCAAGAGTAGCTGGTGGCACCTGTGGAAGTATTATGAAAATGCACTACTAAGGGCGAGCAGCCGGAAGCATTATCTACAGTAAAACCGGCAGTAAGTGCTTTAACAGATAAAGTTATGATAGTAAAAAATACTATTAAGAGGCTTTTGCAAGTAAATATTTTCATAAACTTTCTTTTAAAAATTTAAAAATAAGCATAATTATTCATAAAGACGCATATTTTTAACATTAAGTTTGCCTCAAATCATTTATTTATTATTATATAATGTGAATTGTGGATAAATATTAATTTTTAGCTAAAATATTTTCCATATATAATTATTTTTGAATTTATATTATTACTTCTATTAACGTATAGCTTTACTTTTTTAAAGAATTATTTTATATTGTATTCCAACCTTATTTAATAAATTACTGTCTTGTTTTATTAAATAATTATAATTTATCAATAAAATATTTGAAATTATGAATAAAAAATTGTAATTTCAATCTCAATTTTGATTTATGAAAAATCTACTTTTGAAAAAAATCTATCTTCTTCTATTGCCAATGCTATTTATAGCGGCTATTGCAGATGCACAATATACAACGGTTACAAATTTATCGGGCACGGTACTATATGGCAGTACAAATGTAACTGTTACAAGTTATATGGGTACTACTATACCCTGGTGTGGCGTAAACCCCTATTGGATAGGCGAAACCGGTCCCGGGTATTATGATTTTGCTTTTTCAAGCCCTGTAAATGCCGTAAGAATATATATAACGGCTATGGATTATTTAGGTGGTACCAGTGAAATAGATACTATTTGGATAAATGGTGCGCCGTTTACACTTACAACAGCCAATTATACTGCTTGGCCGGGTACTTGCTCGCAACCTGCCGAACCAATAATAGGTGGTGTTTTAGTTTGTATGTTTGATGCAGGTGCAGGTGGCGGCGGGCAATTAGATATTATTCAGTGTGGTATTAATTCTTGCAGAGTAGCAACTAACGGTTTGTGGAACGGTAATACGTTCACGTTTCAGTTTGCTGTGTTGTCAACAGGTTGCGGTATTACAGCTTCTAATAATGGTCCGCTATGTTTAGGCGATACCCTAAGACTTACAACACCGGACAGTACCGGAACTACTTATTCTTGGACAGGGCCCGCAGGATTTACGAGTAGCTTGCGAAGCCCTATAAGACCTAATATTACTTATGCGGATTCCGGTACTTATACACTTATTGTAAATGGTACAGACACAGCACATACCACGTTAGTAATAAAGCCGACACCTGTTTTAGCGGCAAGTAGCAACTCGCCAATATGCACTGGCTCTGGCAATACGCTTGACTTATTTGCAAATCCGGATTCTACCGGTGAAACATTTTCTTGGAGTGGACCTTCCAGCTTTAGTTCTACCTTACAAAACCCTACAATAGTTGGTATGACAGCGGCAGATACCGGTTTTTATACCGTTATTGCCAATTGGAATGGTTGTAAGGATACAGCAATTACACATGTAATTCTTGCACCTGTACCACCAACACCGGTTATTGGCGGCATAACAACTTATTGTACCGGTGAAACATTTGTTCCTTTTACAGTTAGCGGCACTACAGGTACTATATTATGGTACACTACCGGTACAGGTGGTGTGGGTTCGTCTTCCGCACCTTTAGTAAACACATCAATTGGTGGTACTTATACTTTTTGGGCAACACAAACTATTTTAGGTTGCGAAAGTTTAAGAGACTCCATTACAGTTACTGTACATGTAACGCCGGCTGCACCTATAATAACAGGTACAAGCGTTTATTGCCAATACGACACATACATACCGCCAACTGCTGCGGGAACAGCTATTTTGTGGTATTTAACTGCTGCAGGTGGTACAGGCACACTTGCACCGCCTACCATCAACACATCCATACCGGGTACTTATACTTTTTATGCTACACAAAGCGATTCCGGCTGCACAAGTGCCAGAGCTCCATTTACAGTTACTGTTAATCCGAAACCTGTTACACCGGTAATTACAGATGTACCGGA
This sequence comes from uncultured Bacteroidota bacterium, assembly GCA_903916555.1. GTDB lineage: Bacteria > Bacteroidota > Bacteroidia > Chitinophagales > Chitinophagaceae > CAIYTT01. Next base: position 1,559 of record CAIWXG010000403.1, on the reverse strand, counting down.
TAATTACTGTCCCGGACAAGCTTTTGTGCCATTTACTATTGTTTCGGGAACGGGTATTTTGTGGTACACAGCCGCTACCGGTGGTGTTGGTAGCCCTGTTTCGCCTACTATGAACACATCTACACCGGGTACTTATACTATTTGGGCAACACAAACTGTTTTAGGTTGCGAGAGCGACCGTGTTCCGGTTTCAATAACTGTATTTAACAATGTAACTTCCGGTTTTTCATATACTGTAAAATACGGTTGTAAAGCAGATACAGTTGTATTTACAAATACATCAACAGGAACTATGAATTATCTATGGAGTTTTGGAGACGGTTCTTCTTCTTTAAGTACTAACCCAATACATATTTATACTACACAAGCTATTGATACAGTAAAATTAATGTCGAGCAGTGCTTCTTGTATAGACAGCAGTAAAGCAATAATAAATTTGTTGCACCCTATACAAGCATCATTTAGGGAAACACATACAGAAATATGCCAAAACCAAACCGATACATTTACAAATAATTCCGTTGGCACATTACCAACCTATGTATGGAGTTTTGGAGATGGTGCTACTTCTACATTAATCAATCCGAATCATAATTATGCTCATACAGGTATTTATACGGTTACACTACAAGAAACCGATTTTGTGCCTTGTCAATCTGTCTATACACAAATAGTAAATGTAGATACTATAAGCCCGATACAATTAGTACTGTCTGATTCTGTTATTTGTGAAGGAACGTATATTACGCTAAAAGGCTTGTATTCTACCATTGGCAATACGGGTGTAAGCTGGAATTTAGGAAATGGAGACTTAAAAGAAACAATGAATCCATTGGTTTATGGTTATCAAGCAGCCGGACTTTATACCGTAAGTATAATAGCACATTACAGAGTATGTAGAGATACAAGTACAAGTAGAAATATAAGAGTATATACACAACCGCATATTAATTTAGGACAAGATACCTCTATATGTCCGGGAGGTGAAGCATTTGGGTTAATAGATAATATGAATGCTGCTAAAGCTAATGCAAGCTGGGATTGGAATACAGGTAATAAAACGGCTGCAATAATGGTAACACAACCCGGTATATATATAGCTACTGTTACAATTGATGGTTGCACAGCTACTGATTCAGTTACGGTAAGTAATGATTGTTATATGTCAACACCTAATGTATTTACACCTAATGGAGATGGTATTAATGATTATTTTTATCCGAGACAATATCTAACAAGTGGATTAACCCAATTTAAAATGGACATTTACAACCGGTGGGGACAATTGATATTTGAAACAACAACATTAGACGGACGTGGATGGGACGGAAGATTGAATGATGTTGACCAGCCGGAAGGTGTATATATCTATTTGATAGATGGAGTATTTAAAGATGGTAGGCACGAACATCATCAAGGTAACTTAACCTTGTTAAGATAACAAAAAAACTTTTTTTTGATAGCCGAAATTAAATTTTGTAGTTTTCTTTGTGTTAAATGCATATAGATACAATTATTTTGTTTATAAATTAGATTTGCATAATAATATACTATGTATT
>CAIWXG010000402.1 GCA_903916555.1 uncultured Bacteroidota bacterium | reverse complement strand
CCCAAATCCAAACCCAAAATAGTTTTCATGCAGTTTATTTTTCCACAAGATAAATATTGTTTGGTTAATTATTATTTTTTTTCTTACCTTTGCCTTACATTTTTAAGCTATTTACAATAAGGATTATTCCGTTGTGAAAACATCTAAAGCGGGGAGGCAACTCCTCGCTTTTTCTTAGTTATACAACATTCAAGTTAATCAAGAAAATCAGGTGCATCATGGTTTAGACAAAATCTTTCGCTAAAACCTTAAATATGCAATCGTCCTTAGAAAATCAATAAAATTATATGTATCAACGGTTCAGACAAAATCACACAAAAATCACCAACCCTCAACCCCATACCCAACAACAAAAACACTCCAAAATCATCCCAAATCGGTGCAATTAAAACTTAAAACACTATTATTAAATAAAATACATTACACCCAAACCCAATAACGCAACAAAAAAAAATAACTCATTATGAAATACAAACGAGCAATTATTGAGCAATTTTATTTTCACAAGTACATCAATATCAATAAATTACAAAAAATAAACTGCCCAAATAAATTTTTAGTAATAAATGGGTTATTTCAACATTTTACATACCACCTCTACCACCCATTTGCCTAAAATTATGTTCTCCATTATCACGGTCAGGTTTGTTTTCTGTTGGTAAAGCACCCTTAAAATTCCGAATGGTGTAGGTAAGCTGGAACATAAAGTATTGTTTTAAAACTTGGGTGTTACTGTTTTGTATGTATGTTTCTGTTACGGTACGGCTAATATTAATATTTTGGTTTAGAATATCATAACAACTAATTCTTGCTTCCAAAGCTTGTTTTTTAAGCATTTTATATCCTAAATAGGCATTCCATAAAAAATAACTTTGTTCGCCAGTACTACTAAAAGCTGTATAGTAATTATGTGTAATGTTGGTGTTCAATACAAAATGTTTCAAAAACAGGTAGTTTATTTTAAAACTGGATGTGTGATTGTAGAAATTATTATTCCCGGTCTTTTCAACCGTATTACTTACTAAATTATAATTACCTGTATATGCTAAAGTGAAATCTAACTTTTCGCTTATATTACTGCTTATAACTACTCCAAATGTCGGTATTGTATTGTTTGAATAGTTGATACTATTATTAATTAGCCCCGGTGTACGGGTATAATTACAACCACCATTCAGATTTAAATTGCTTTTAATTACTTCAAAAGGCAAACTATAGGTAATAAAAGATTTGGCATTCCAATAGCCGTCAATATTTACAGGCATTGTTAGCTGGCTTCCTTTATTAATATTTACCGGGCTAAGCATATAAGGCCCTCTAAAGGAAGAATCTGAATTGGGCATATAGCTTGCATTGGCAATATAATTACTTATATAGTTGCCATAAGCATATAAGAAAAAGTTATGAGCGGTTTTAGACTTTGTAAGTCCATATCTAATTATTAAAGATTGTTCAAAATCTTGTTTTAAATTAGAATTACCGGTAGTAAGTAAAAGCGGGTTACTAATATTTACTACATTTTGTAGCTGAGTTACAGAGGGGGCACTAGTATTTGTACGGTACATAATGCGAAGGTTTCTGCCATTTGCAAACCGATAATTAAAAAAAGCAGTAGGTAAAAAACTACTAAAGGTACGTGGAATACTAACATTATAAGGGAAAATTTGTTCACCTTCCAGTTCTGCAACTTGGTAATTTATACCAAACATGATATTAAATTTTTTATCTCCT
>CAIWXG010000401.1 GCA_903916555.1 uncultured Bacteroidota bacterium | reverse complement strand
TGTTATGTTCCAATAACGATTACTATTTAAAACATAATTCCCACTATTGCCACTACCTCCAGATGCAGTAGCAAATACTTCCACTCTAACCTCTGCCAAACTTCCCAAATTGGCAGTAATAGGGTCTATCAATTCAACTGGATTATAACTTCCACTTTTTCCAACAGGAAACAAATAGATACTACCCTTTGATAAGTTTTGAGGTAATCTACGTTGAAGAGGGCCGTTTACAAAAGATGAACCAGAACCGCCACTAATACCGGTTGTAGTTGTATTAGTAACTATAATTGGGTTAGAGGAAGTAATAATTCCGTTTGTTAATGTTAATTTAGCAACACTAACTGAAGTTGCGGCTCCAGTAATAGAAACTCCAAAGCTATTGTTGATAGTTAGATTTGGATTATTATTAAAACTACCGTCAACACTAATACCTGCCAATTCGTAAGAATAATAATATCCACCCTTGCCATTTACTTTAACGGTAGTAATTCCATTTGCATAATTTTTCATATTAATGGTTGTAGCTTGTCCTGTTGTATTGCCAATTGTTTTGCCTGCGGCTAAAATTGTGGCAGTAGATGTTGTTTTATTTGCATTTTTGGCAACTTTACCTAATGCTAATAGCGTAAATACATTTTCTTGGGTGCTTAGGTATCTTTCTTTTCTTACATTATCAGATAACTCTTTTGCCATAAAACCTACTTGCTTATTTGTAGGGTCTATATCCATAAGCACATTTAAAGACAGTGCTTCATCTCTAATAAAGGAACAAAAACTGCCATCAAAACTCCTTTCAGCTCTCTCTCCACTAAATGCCGCAGGCAGAATATCACGTGCCTGTATAGATTGCCCCGATAATGAAAATGCTGCAGCAAGTAAATATTTACTGCCAAGTGTAAGTAATTCGGGGTGTGCTTTATAATAATTCATATTTGCATGTTGTGCCTGTCCACCCATCGCCAACACATATAACGAATAAGGAACTTCTTCGGGTGTAATTTCTTTTTTCAGAGTTCCATTATACCAATAGTTTACAACTTCCTTCTTCATTAATTTATATTTCATGTATTCCATTAGTCTTTCTACTGTATTGTTATTTACGGCATACCCTGCTTTTCGGGCTTCCAATAAAAAGTGAGTAGCATAAACACTTCCCCACCAACTTTCGTAGCCACCACCCGGCCAATAAGACAGTGCCCCATTATTTAACTGCATGGATTGTAATTTATTTATTGCCTGCTGCACATTATATGCCGGATTCATGTCTTTATTGTCTATCCCGGTGGTGCTTTTTACCAAATCACTAAAATATAATTGAGGGAATGCTGCCGATGTAGTTTGTTCTACACAGCCATAAGGGTATTTTATCAAATCATCTAAGTGTTTCGTGAACTGTGTTAATGGTGATTTGCCCACCGTAAGTTTACCATTAACTGACGATGGAATAAAATTGTTTTTTAGATCAATTACCGTACTTGTATTTTCTTCTGCATATCCATTGCCTGTTATTTTTTGTAAAGAAGCCGGTGGTCTTACACTAATATCTGTTTCGTTAGTAAATGTTTCGCCTAATGCTTTAACTGTAACACTTACATTGCCTGCACCTATTGCTGCTTGGGCATTAATATTAAATACAGCCCTGCCTTCTCTATTTGCAGCAATTTTTACATTTTGTGTTTGTTCGCCAACAATACCCAATGGGCCGCTAACCTTAACTGTAACTATTGCATTTGCTTCTTTGGCAGTCGTATTACTAATGGAAACAGGCATTACAACCTCATCTTTAGGGCTTAAAAAACGAGGTAAAGCCGTACTAATAACTATCGGGTCTGCAACTTTTATATGTTGTTCGGCACTACCAAACGATTTGCCTTTATAAGTATATGCCATAACCCTTATATCTCCCGAAAACTGTGGAATATCAATATCATATTTTATATTTCCGCTTCCATCTGCCTGTACTATACCGCTCCAAAAAGATACTAATTTAACCCTGTTTACAAACATAGGATTTACCCGCAAACCTGAATTTTCTGCACCATCACCACCCGTACTGCTTACTCTGGATTTTATCTCGGGCAGTAACCAAGGATATATATCGTAGCTATTAACACTTAGTGCTACTTTTTGATAAAAATATTTATAGGGGTCAGGAGTTACAAAATTCTTTATTTGCAAAATTCCTTCATCTACAGCAGCAATGGTTACAAAGGCATTCGGAGTGGTTTTTAAACTGATAGTTTGCTTTGTTTTAGACCTCGATTTTTCAACTGCATTGATTTTAACTGTCATTTGATTTTCTTTATTTTCAACAGGTATCGATTTAAATCCATGTGCAACTGTTAATGGCATATCAGACCCATCCATAGGGCGGAATAAAGTTGCGGTAACATACACATTGGGCAAATAAGATTCGTCGGACTTTAAAGAAATGGAAGCTGATTTATTTTTCGTAGTAACATAGAAGTATTTTAAAATATGGTCTCTTTCTACTGTTACCAACATTTTACCATCAAAAGGAGTAGTAAGTAAAACGTTCATATTATCTCCTTGTTCATATTTGTCTTTTTCAGCTTTTATTTCTACATTACCTTCGTTATTAACCTCAAATGACGAATAACGGGTATCATCCCATCCCCAAGCATACAGTCTTCGACTTACATAACTGTTGCTGCCATTAATAAAAATTCTAATTTCATAGTCGCCGCTAATATCCGGGTTTAGCATAAAATTGGTATTAGTGCCGCTTACTCTTATATTTTGTTTAGAGATTATTTTATCCTCCGGTTGAGACACATATCTAACACTACTACCATCTTGCGATAAAACGGTATGCCACTCTTTTCTAACAACTAATATTTCGGCTGTTGTGTTTTGTAATGCACCATTTTTGTCTATTGCCACAATATTTATGGGTGTAGGTATTTTTGTACCAATATATTCATCGCCTTCTTTTATGCCTATAAAAACAGGTTGTGTATATATTTTAAAATGTTCGTATCTATGAATCGGTCTGCCTGTTTCATCAAAAACGGAAGTAGAAATTGTACCTTTTAACAAACCGGTATTTTGCCAAGCGTCATCTAATTTAAACACCTGTTTTGCCCCACCCATATTATCTGTTTTTCCGGTTCTCATATCATTACTGAACCTGAAATCATTAATTACATTAAAGTTGTAATCAATATAATTTTTAGGAGCAAATTCCTCTTTTTCAATAGCCAATTCGCACTGATAATTGCGGTCTGTTGCTGGTGTGCCAAATAAATTATCACTCTGTATGTTTGCTGTAACCTCTTCTCCCGGGCGAAAATCAGGCTTATTTACCTTTAAACTCACCTTCATTCTATCGGGCATAAATTCCTCAATACTAATATTATAAGAATTTAGCAATACATCGTTACCTGTTAATAATTGTGCGGTATAGGTGCCGGTAATAGTTGTAGCCGGCATTGCAAAAGTAGCCTCACAGCTTCCCCCCTCATTCAAAACCTTACGCTGGGTAGCAAATTCTTTGCCATTGGGCATTATCAATTTTAATTTTACAGGTACTTCTCCCGGCTCTTTCCATTTTTCGTTTCGTACAACAGCACTTACATGTATTGTTTCGCCCGGTCTGTAAAGATTTCGTTCGGCATATATCATGGCATTCATATCTGTTTTACTCGGTTCTCTGCCACCTACATCAAATCGAGATGTACTTATAGCTGTTTTATTTAGCCATATCATACTAAATTCATCATTCATTTTAGCCGTTACTAAGGCTACACCATTGCCTGGTAAATCTTTAGATATATTTTTATAAGCAGCAACACCATCTCCATCAGTAGTTAGTGTGGTCATTTTTTGATTATTGGTACTAATAAAAGAAATTTTGACCCCAGACAAGGGTGTTGCATTTCGTATAGAATTAGCAAAAACGTACATGTTATCTTTTTCCTGTTTCACAATCAATCCAATATCTGATATTGACATTATTTTTGAATCCTGTAGCCATTGGTGTTCTGAAGATTGAACACAAACAACATATACACCATTATAATCTTTTATTTTATCCTGAAAATCAAGTTTAAGAATATGTGTGGAACTCTGTTTGGGTAAAGCAGAGGTTTTATACTTCTGGCGAAATACCACATCACCTAAATTGTCTGTATTATAGTAGTTATATTCCCCACTTTCGCGTTCCCTATATCCGTCTTCTTCTCCGTCTCCACTATTATCGCCGTCATAGCCGTATCCATATCTTCTATCATTTCTTAAAAATTGTTCCAAATTATTTTCATATACTTTTACAACACTTACTTCAACTTCATTTACATTAACAATGCTTACAGCTACATTTCTGTTGCCGGCAGATGTTAAATACATACCCTTAGTATTAATAAAACTGATTGAAGGTTTTAACTTACCAAAACTTACCTGCTCGCTGTATTCGCCTTTCATTTTACCCCCAAAAGCACCTTCTAATTTCGATGATATATTCAATTGATAGGTTTGTGTTGTGCTTAACTGAGGGCTTGTAATAGTAAAACCGGCATCGTTTAGCGAAATACTAAAAGGCACTTTAGGTTCTAATGTAACTAAGCTTTTTAAGTTTGTTTCCATAACAGGCTGCGATGTATTTATTGTTATAATACCCTCCGTACCCGTATGCTGTGCAGTTAGCCCTGTAATACTTAAATTATACCTTGAAGGTATTACAGAAGTAAAAGAAGTATCTTGCCCCGATACATATTTTGAATGAACGACTGGAATACCCTTTGAGATAGCAATTTTTAAAGGTGTTTCTTTATCAAGGTCATTAAGTGGGGCAAACTGTAATGATAATACTTTGCCTGTACCATTATTTACAGCCATGATAGTTATGTTATTACCACCACTGCTCAAACTAAGTTTACGAGCAGCTTCATCAAGGTTTACATCGTAATTGAAACCCATATCCAACTGTACCATTACATTAGATACATTTTTACCCCTTGTCCACGAAACATGGGTGGAGGTAACCCTTAGAGGAGCAGTATGAAATTTAATAATATCGCCATTTACAGGGTATTTTTTTTTGCTGTGTTTTACAAGTAAATTAGTAAGCTTAGCAGCATATTCTGTACCTGGTGCAAATCCTTCTGCCGGAGAAAAAGAAATTTCATTAGACGTATTCCATTTAAATCTACCTTTTATTTCGGGAGTAAACTCTATAAAAGCACTACTGTCCCATATATTAAGTAAAGAATCGGGATATACATCTTTACTAAGTGTGAAAGTAAGATTTTGTTGCAGTTCAATTTCGCTTTCAAAATTCTTAGAAGCTACATGTAAATCATTCTTGCCATTGCAAGAAAACAAGAAAAGGCTACCTAATAAACTTATGGTAAGCCAAACGTTCAATCTCATAATATTTGTGGTATATGCCTTAAAGTTAAGTACAAGTTTTTGATTATTTATAAAAGAATAAAAAAATATTTTTTAATTCTTTTTTGTAAAAACTTGGGTGATTGCGAGGGGTAGTGGTGGAGGTTATTAGACTTCTTTATCCCCATATTTTAATAGTTCTTCAACTAAATGATGCACCATTGTACATGGGTTTCTATCGTGATGTGGAACATTTTTTTGTTTTAATGCAGCAAATTTAGTAGAAAATGTAGGAGACTGTACATTATTTAATAAACACTGAAAAATTAGATGTCAATATTTACAATTAGCCATTCGTTTTTATAAAAATACTTATTATATTTGCTTTTGAATTGAAAATAAATACAAAATGAAAAATAAAATTTTAATTTTATTTCTATTATTACTTTCATATAGAGCCACAGCACAAGTGCCACAGGCTATACCCTATCAGGCAGTAGCAAGAGATACAACCGGAGTATTATTGGCACACACAAATATTTCACTTCGTTTTACTATTCATGATAGTATAATGGCAGGTACTGTTGTTTATCAAGAAACACAGAATGTAACTACAAATGTACTGGCTACTTTTACCGTTAATATAGGTATGGGTACTGTAGTTAGTGGTACTTTTGCCGGCATAATTTGGGGCATAAATTCTAAATTTTTACAGGTTGAAATTGACCCTACCGGTGGTACAAGCTATATAAGTATGGGTACACAACAATTATTAAGTGTACCTTATGCCTTATACTCGGGTAGTGCAGCATCTGTAATAAGTTCAGGTACAGGCAGTTCGCCCAATACTTTACTTTATACTACTAATGGGTTTTAATTTATAACAACGAAACAAAATTTTATGAAAAAACTTTTTTACATTTTAATCTTAGTATTAGGAAATTCAATAAATGCAATTGGGCAAGGAAATCTGCAGTTTAACCGTGTAATAACCATTGCAGACTCCTCATTTTCATATACAAGTGCATCTTGGTCTTCACATACTCTTGGAACAGTTCCTGTTGGAAAGGTATGGAAAATAGAGTCGTATAATTTATATGTACCATCATCAAGTGGTTCATATAGTGGTTGTCCAAATTCTCTTTGTTTAGGAATCAATAATGTAAATTTGCATTTAGGTAATATTACCGGAGGTGGTGGTAGTATATCTTCAACAATTTGGCTAAAAGCTAATGATATATTACAAGAATTTGCCAATGCACCTGGTGGTTGTGGCACAATTACTGCAATTGCTTTTTTCTCAATTATAGAATTTAACATAGTCCCGTAGATATAAACAAGATAATGTTTAAAAAACAACTCTATTTTTTATTTTCATTATGTATTATCAATACTATTTGTAATGCACAAATAATGCTTAGTCCTAAAGTAATAGCAACTAATGGAGGTTTGGCAATAGGTGGCAGTATTCTGCTTTCTTATACTATTGGTGAGCCTGTTACTTCTACTTTTCAATCGGATACCTTAAAATTAACACAAGGCTTTCAACAGGTTTATCCGGCTTTTATTAGTTTGTCAATAAAGCAAAATAATATTGCAAGTAGCGAAGTAAGCCTTTACCCTAACCCGGCAACTACAATAATTACAATTAAATCTAATAAAAAAATAAGCACAATAATAATAAACAATGCTATAGGGCAAGACGAGTTTTACAAAACAGGAATAAACACTGAAAAATTAGATGTCAATATTGCCTACCTAAAAGCAGGGGTTTATTTAGTATGTATTACTGACGAACAAGGTTTGAGAACAGTAAAGCAAATAGTGAAGTCTGAACTTTAATTTGGGTGAAATAAGTTATTCTGTTTTGGGTTAAACGAACTATTGATTGTAATTTTGTATTATACAAAGCTTCTCAACAAATAATAGTGTAAAAAGCAATCATAATTTTTAAACAAAAAAAGCAATTATATGTCAATACAATTTGTTTCAGATAATTCGGGAGAAAAAACTGCTGTATTAATATCGATTACAGATTAGAACAGAATAATAGACATTCGTTAAAAAAAGTTAGACACTTCTGTTTTATCTTTTCATTTTAATTTTTTTCTCTTTTACTTTATTGCCATCTTTATCGTACAGCATAAGCATATAAGAACCTTCGGGTAATGCACTGTAATCTATATCTTTTGCATGTTCTACCGATTGTACTATTTCGCCGCCTTTCTTCTTAATTTCTGCTTTTAGGTCTGCCTTAGCTTCTATATGTGCAGCGGTTTTAGTAGCATTTAAAGTAATAATAATACCTTCTTTTATTACACCCGTATAAATCATTATAAAAACAGCTATACCTGCTATTATTCTATATATACCAAATGCCTTAAACGAGTGCTTTTGTACATAGCTAATAAATGTCTTTATAGCTAAATAAGCAACAATAAAAGCAATAACATTACCCACTAATAACATAGGTATCTGGTCTTTATTTAAAGTATCTCCATATTTCTGGAAATCATAAAGTTTTTTGCAAGTAGCTGCCGCCATAGTAGGTACCGCAAGAAAAAATGAAAATTCAGCAGCCAGTTTGCGAGTTAGTTTTTGTTGTAATGCCCCAACAATAGTAGCAGCACTTCTTGATACTCCGGGAACCATTGCAATTACTTGAAAACAACCTATAATAAGCGATTTTGTATAACTAATATCTTTATCCTCTTCTATTTCATTTTTCTTAAATAAGTTATCTACAAAAAGCAGTACTATACCACCAATAAAAAAGCTCATACCTACTGTAAAACTACTCTCTAACAATTCATCTATTTTGTCGGAAAATAAAATACCAAAAATAGCAGCCGGAATAAATGCTATTATTAATTTTACAAAAAACTGCCAACGAGAAAAATCAAAGAACTTCTTCCAGTACATAACAACCACCGATAATATTGCACCAAACTGAATACATACCTCAAAAAGTTTAGTGAAGGTATTTTCTTCAATATTCATAATAGAACTTGCGATAATCATGTGTCCGGTAGAAGAAATAGGTAGAAATTCTGATAATCCTTCTACAATTCCAAGTATTACTGTTTGTAACCAAGTCATATTTATGGTATGTTTATGTATTTATGTGTTTGCAAAGATAATTGCCAGCGTGGATTTTGCTTAATGTATTCTATTATTAAAGGGTTAATCATTTCTGCTTTACTCCATTCGGGCTGTAAGAATAGTTTACAATTCGCATTTGTTTTTTTTGCATTTTCTTCAGCCCATTTAAAGTCCGATTTATTAAAAACTACAACCTTTAATTCATTGGCACTATTTAAACAGGTTTCAAGAGGTTGTTTAAACTTTTTGGGTGAAACCGTAATCCAGTCAAAATCGCCATTAAGTGTGTGAGCCCCCGATGTTTCTATATGTACCCTAAAACCATAATTATGTAATTGGTGGCACAAAGACGTTAAATTTTGCATTGCAGGTTCCCCACCGGTTACTACGGCTATGCGTGCAGGCTTAGATGCTGCAAAATTGGCTATTTCGTTTATTGTATAAGCCGGGTGAGCATCAATATCCCAACTGTCTTTTACATCGCACCATACGCAACCCACATCGCAACCGCCCAACCTAATAAAATAGGCAGCATTACCGGCATAACACCCTTCCCCTTGCAGCGTATAGAAATGCTCCATTACATGCAATGATTCTGAGTTGCAGTTGGTAGTATTATTTATAATATTATTCAAAATGTTATTCCTAATTATATAATTCTAAAAATAATAAGCCTGCTGGTTTTGGCAGTCAGGCTTATTATTTTTAATAATAAATTAATTTATTTATTTATTGCAAACTAACTCAATACAGCTTGTTTTGCATTTTGTTTTACTGCATCAAGCGTGTTTTTCATTAGCCCAACAATTGTCATAGGACCTACGCCACCCGGAACAGGAGTAATATAACTGCATAAAGGGGCAACGTTATCATAATCAACATCGCCCACTAAGCGGAAACCACTTTTTCTAGTTGCATCTTCAATTCTATTTATACCTACGTCTATAATAATAGCACCCGGCTTTACCATATCGGCAGTAACATATTTTGGTTTACCTATTGCAGCAACAATAAGGTCTGCATTTAAAGTAATTTCTTTTAAGTTTTTTGTACGAGAGTGTGTTAATGTTACTGTTGCATTACCCGGGTTGGCATTCCTACTTAAAAGCACAGTCATAGGTGTACCAACAATATTGCTTCTGCCAATAACCACACAATTCATACCTGTAACATCAATTTTATAATATTCCAGCATCATTAAAATTCCATAGGGAGTAGCCGGCAAAAATGAAGGCTGACCTAATAACATTTTACCCTGTGTTATAGGGTGAAAGCCATCTACATCTTTTGCAGGGTTTATACTATTAATAACAGCATCGGGCGAAATATGTTTAGGCAATGGTAATTGAGTTAAAATGCCATCAACAGAATCGTCATTATTTAACTTATTTACTTCGTTAATTAATTGTTCTTCTGTAATATCTACCCCAAAACGTAAAAGGGTAGATTCGTAACCTAACTCTTGGCAAGTACGAACTTTATTACCTACATAAGCCTCGCTTGCAGGGTTATTGCCTACTAATATGGCTGCCAAATGTGGTTTTTTCCCACCTTGGGCTTGCCAGTCTATAACCTCTTGTTTTATTTGTGCCTTAATATGGGCTGATACTAAATTGCCGTCCAGAATTTGCATGTCGCAAAGTTAATTTTTATTATGGAAATTGGGAGTCCACAAACATTTTTTAAGAATATTTTTTTAGGAATTTTGTTTGTCATCATTATTTAAAAAAATGATAAAGGCAATAATATACCTCTACTATTCTTAGATTATGCTTACCTTTATCACTTCAATAGTTGGTATGATACCCAGAAGCTTGTTTTATATTATTGCACTGATGCTTGCTATATGTTGGGCAGTGTCTTTTTTTTATTGGAACACGAGCCATGTAGTACACATACTTATTGCCCTTGCTATTGTTTTTTTAATTTTAGGTTTAAGAAAAAAGCAAGAATCAAATGATTAACTTAAACTATATTTAATTTATAATATAATTTATCGGACTTAAACTAATTTTAGATTTATTTATTTATTTCTGTTTTTATAAAAGAGAACAAAAGAATAGGTAAATTATTATCTTTGTCAAAATAAAAAATCAAAAATGCGTTTTATAATTACTTCTACGTCGTTGCTCAAAAGTTTACAGCAAATAAGTGGTGTCATCAGCTCAAACACAGTACTTTCTGTTCTTGAAGACTTTCTTTTTGAATTACAAGGTAACACGCTAACCCTTACAGCTACTGATCTTGAGACAATGATGCGTGTACACATGTATGTAAATGATGCCGATGGCGATGGCAGAATTTGTATTCCTTCTAAAATACTCACCGAGTATTTAAAAAATTTACCGGAACAACCGATTACCTTCAATATCAATGAAGATGATTTTTCAATAGAAATGTCGAGTGATGTAGGTAAATACCGTATTGGCGGCGAACGTGCAGATGACTTCCCTAAAGAACCGGCACCCGGTGATACAACAACTTTTACAATGCCTTCAATTGCATTAGTTGAATGTATAAATAAAACAATTTTTGCTGTAAGTACAGACACTCTAAGACCCTCTATGACAGGTGTATTCTTTGAATTAGATACAGAGAATATTACATTTGTTGCTACAGATGCACATAGATTAGTACAGTTTCGCAGAACAGACATTCAATGCCCATTAAAAGATGGTTTTGTAGTACCTAAAAAACCATTGCAACAATTAAAAAGCACCTTACCGGCAGACGAGTCAATACTTAATATTTCTTATAATGAAAGTCATTTATTTGTTTCAAATGATACATTAAGTTTAAGTTGTAGATTAATTGATGCAAAGTTCCCTGATTATAAAGCGGTAATACCTATTGATAATCCATATAAACTACATGTAAACCGTGCTGATTTTGCATTGGCATTACGCCGTGTTAGCATCTTTGCTAACAAAACTACCAATCAGGTTGTTTTAAACATAAATGGAAATTCATTACAAATATCGGCACAAGACATAGATTTTTCTTATGAAGGAAAAGAGATGCTTAGCTGCCAATACAGTGGCGAAGATATTAAAATTGCATTTAATGCTAAATTAATGGTTGAAATGGTAAATAATATAGACGGTACAGAAGTTGTTTTAGAACTTAGTACACCATCTCGTGCAGGTATTTTCCGCCCTTTAGAAAAAGCAGACCATGAAGATGAATTAATGTTATTGATGCCATTAATGGTAGGTATATAGTATTTGAATAATTGTATATATTTTAGCCGGCTATTTTATTGATAGCCGGCTATTTTTTTAGAATGTGCTAATATTAGGATTTCTCCATTTCGCTACGGATAGTGTTATCTATTCCTTCACCACCCTCCTCCTTACCCGTTCCCCATCTTCATACACCACCTCTACAATATAAATGCCTTTTTGTAAGTTGCTTATATCTATTGTTTCTTTATTACATGTTATGGTATGTATTCCTGTCATGGTGAGCCCTGTCATCCTGAGCTTGTCGAAGGACGAACCACGACAGGAATACATACCATAACAATT
>CAIWXG010000400.1 GCA_903916555.1 uncultured Bacteroidota bacterium | reverse complement strand
CATTAATTGCAAAAACATCAACACCAAAATCTCCGCTGTAGGGTGTCAATTCTGTTTTGTAACCTTGTTTCTGGAAATAGTTGCAAACAAGTTCTTCAAATTGTCTTGGTGTCATTAGTCTGCAAGATTTGCAAATGGTCGATTTGAAAAAATAGAAACAAACTGATTAATTAGATTTGCCTCAACTGTTCGTGGGTCTTCTGTAGGTAATTCTTTCCAACATACGACTAAATTCTTACTGTTTTTAAGTTGCCAAATCAATCTACCACCATAATGCCCAATATTTCCGCCTTGTCCAAATTTTATATATTGCCGTAATCGTGATTGTAAAGTTGCATCACTTCCATCTTTGCCAGCTTTACCGATATAAACAGCTATAGTATTGTCAATCCAATTTGATTTTAATTCATCAACCGAAATATTAGGATTCTTTCCTTTGAAATAACCGCCAGTACCAATTTCCAAAAACTCTAGTGGTTTACTATCAAGATTCAAAACGAAGTAAACTCCTTTTATTTTTGGAATTATTAAACTATCCTCAAACAATTCACTCATTTTTTTAAAGCCAATAAATCCAAACATTTTTAGTTCTTCAATGTTGTTAAAGTTCATTTATTTAATTTTTATTTATTAATATTTAAAAGTAGTAATGAGTAAAATAATATTATTGTATGAATATATTTCAAATATATTTTAATATCTTAGCGACTCAAAATAAATAATATATAAAATAACTTCAATTAAATTCATTCTTAAACCTTTACCGCTTCCTTATAAAAATCTTCAAATTTATTTAATTTTTCATCTATGTTTTCTGCATTTTTTGTAGAATAGTAATATATGAAATAAGGTATAGCATCTGCTTTATTAATGGAAGGGTGTTTCTTTAAACTCGACAATACTTTTTTATATAATTTATCTTTTTTAAGGGGCAAGGTGTTTTTTTTCAAACTTTCATTATTGTCTTCTAAGTCATCTTCTGTATGTATTGTATGGAATTCTACTCTCGCATTTATAGATGATAAATTATGAATTATATCATTTGAAATGGAAATATCAACAGGGAATTCACTTGTATTAGCTATATCTATTATGATTTCATCAACACCAAATTCTTTTAAATCCTCTTTCCATCCAAAAAGTTTAATACAATATTCTTGAAATAATTCATTAATGTTTTTTTGTTTTTCGAGCAATGAAATTTCAAGTAAGCCCATTCCATATGGAGATGGTTGTCCTTTATACCGCCCACTTGTAGAAATTTCTCCATATTCAGCCAATACTTCAATTGGTAAATTTAATTTCCTCTTTAATTTTGAAGGATAAAATTTACTTCCTTCAAATCGTATGTCAATAACGCTATTTTTCATGTCTTTATTTATAACTGTATATTGATAAATCTGTTTCAATAAATCTTGTATTGTCTCTCGGTTTTACTAATATTATTTTATCATCTTCATCTAACCAAATATCGGGATTGTCAATATTTTTTTCGTTTAGTTCTTTTGAAAAGTCTTTCTTTATTTTTGGTTTTATTTTTTTATGAAAAATTTCCTCAGTAACACCTAACATTTTTCCTAAATTTGATTTTGATGGCTTTCTAAGCATAATAGCAATAATCTAATTTTAGGTAATACAAAATTAATGAAAAATTTTGTGTATATTTATTTTTTTTAACAATTATTATATTTAATTGTTTATTCTACAACTAATCATACTGCCCCACTGTAACAAAATCTCCGGTACATATTTTCCAACCCTTTCCTCCCGTGTTTTGTTAAGAATGGTTGCTGTTACCGAATCTAAAATAGGCTACTATTAAGGCTAAAGCTAACACAACAACCAACAAAGGCAGCATTTTATATTCCTTCTTTTGTAGGTGTATTGCTATGCCGGCAAGCATTACAATACTAAAACAAATTGCAGCAACTGGGGTAAGCACTACTGAGATGCCTGTAAGCCATGGCACTATTATTCCCACGCAACCCAGTAACTCTAACACCCCAAGAACACGAATAGGTATAATAGAAGCTCCTGGTTTTAAGTGTCCATCGGCTATATGTTTTTGTTTACTACCGCTCACTTTACCAACACCAGGCATTATAAAAAAGGCTGATAGAAGGCACTGCATTACCCAAATAGCTGCATTCATTTTATTTCTTATTGTTTTTAGTAACTATTTGTTTTTCCATCACTAATCATCTAAGCCCTTGCCTTCCAAAATCTGTAGTATATATTTTTTAACCCTTGCTTCACGCGTTTTGGATAGTTTGGGTTGAGAAAAATAATACAAATATGCCCTTTGCCGTCCGGGTGTTAAAGCCTTAAAAGCAATTTCTAAATCCGGGTTTTCAATCAATAGAATCTGAAATTCTTCCGGTATTTTATATTCTTCCGTCTTTTTTAATTCTACTTTCAGCCCTGCTTTTTCTACCTCAATAGCTTCATATAAATATGCCTTCACAATATTTTCCTGTTCTCTTATTTGTTGTAAATTAGTAAACCGTATCTGTCGCCCTGCTTGTACATTTTCAGTTTGTTGTATCAATATATTATTGGTATCTATTAACAAAGCTCCTTTGAAAAACAATAAAGCACAGTATTCTTTAAATACATGTATTAATACTATGTTTTTTTCATTTAAAGTATAACACGGGCAACCCCACTTTAGGTCTTCATTAAGTCCGCAGTCAAGAACAATCTCTCGTAATTGTTCAATTTCTTTCTGCCACTTTTTTTCTTTATTAAAATAAAAATCAACTTTGGGATTCATGTTTTTTTAATTAATTTTTTGAACTAATCTTCCTATTCAAGGGTCTAAAATACCATGACAAGATAATGAAAATTGCTTGCATAATTGGTCCTATTATTTCTTTTATACCATAATTACCCATTGCCAAATGAGAAAACAAAGCACCAGTCATTATGAAAAAGAAACCGGCATAAGCCCATTCTTTTACAAGTTTAAATTTTGGCATAAGGATAGCTATAACACCAAGAATTTTCCAAATACCAATTAGTGTCAAAAAGTAGGTAGGGTATCCTAAAGGAATAATTAGGTCAACCATTGCTTTTGTTCTTAATGCCTGCTGTATGCCACTTGCCAACATACCTATAGACAGCAAACCGGTGGCAACCCAATAGATTATATTTTTTATTTTGGTCATGATTATTTATATTATTTTACTTACAATATCTTGTAATCTGTTATGTGCCATATTTATACCATAAGCAAAAGGTAATTTTAGCAATTGGTCTCTTAATGCAGCCGATTCATAAATTACATGCATATTGAGTTTACTTGTATCATTTGTTATTTTTTCAAATTCTAATAGCTCCAACTGCACACCAAATGGAGCATTTTCCATTTCAAAAGTTCTAGTTATTTTTGGTTAGGGGTAAACTCATGTATCACCCCGTTAGAACGGAATACGATGTTTCCGTATGAATCGCTTGTTTCAAATTGGTAACTACCATGCTTTTTGCTTTCATGTTTCAGCACTTTAGTTCCCATCCATTGTTCTATAATTTCAGGTACTGAATACGCTTTAAAAAGTAATTCTATAGGTAAGTCAAACTCTCTTGTTATTACTAATTCCTGTTTACCTTCTTCAGCATTAATTTTTGTTTTTTGTTCCATATTATTCTATTTTGTTCATTTATAATTTTTCATTATAGTTTCTAATTTATTAAACCTTTCATCCCACATTTTGCTGAATTGTTCGATAAAGTCTGCTACTTCTTTCATTTTTTCCGGATTTAAATGATAATAAATTTCTCTACCGTTTTGTTCTTGTCCAAGCAATTCGCACGCTGTTAATATTTGTAAATGTTTAGACACTGTGGGTCTTGAAGTGCTAAAGTTAGCAGCTATTGCCCCTGCAGTCATAGATTGCGATGCTACTAAAAGCAATATTGCCCTTCTTGTAGGGTCTGCTATTGCTTGAAAAACGTCTCTTCTTAAATTCATTATAAAAAAATTGCGTAGCTATTTGACTACAAATATATGTGTAGTTATGTAGCTACGCAAATTATTGCAATACTTTTTGTAAAAAAATCTTTTTATGCAATTAATAACAAAGCAAACTATGCCTAATATAATTGTGTGATTACAATAATGAAATGAAATTTATATCAGTTACAAAAACCCTACCGTAATTCAGATGCACTGAATATTGACAGGAATCATGTAAGTAACAAATCAAGGTCATATAATATTCATAATATATGTAATACTATTGTAGTAATATTTTATTATTATTTTAATGCTTTGTCTTATGGAAAATAAATCTCGAAAAATGCCACAGCAATCATCAGCAATATATGGAATAGCTGTAATGGGGGCATTAGTTTATTTTATACAACATGCCACAAGCTTTTGGGGAGGTGTGCTAGGTGTGTTTAAAGCTTTTTTATGGCCTGCAGTCGTTATTTATAAGCTTTTAGAATATTTAAAAATGTAAAGAATATAATTCGCTCATATTCTGTCCAAAAATAAAAAACAGAAATAGCATATAGTAATATTATTATATGCTATTTTCTGTATTTGGGGGATTATATATCCTACTTCAGGATAAATTATATTTTTGGGATTTGATTTAAATAAAATTGCAGAACCAAACTAATATATAACAGGCAACTTAATTATTTTAATTGGAAAATGTCTTTATCAAAATCCATAATTTAACACTTGGGTTCTGTTACTTTATTTAATGGCTCAAATCAAATGGCTCGCTATTCACGCACCCTCAAAAGCATTCTCTATGTTTTTATTAAATTTATCTTTAAAAATTTGCCAAAAAAATAAAATATATAATTTTTATTAAAAATATTTACAGCTAAAATTATAGCTTATAAACAAAATAAATTATATATACAAATAAACTAACATTTAATTTTAAAAAAACAATTAGTAATCAGTATATCTTTGTTACAAAAAAAATAAGTATCTTTTTTTTAAGGTGCTTTAATTTATTGAATAATTTATCATGCGTACATTTTTTATTTTTATTTTTATTTTTATTT
>CAIWXG010000399.1 GCA_903916555.1 uncultured Bacteroidota bacterium | reverse complement strand
TGTCTTAGAAATCTACAATAGTAGAAATTTAATAGGCTGCTTAGACAGATAGCTCTGCAAAACGCCTGTTTTGAGTGGAAAATACGTCCAATTCAAGGCATTTTTCCACTTTTTTTATTATTTTATGCATAATTATCGTTTTCTTCATATCTATTTTTAAAATTAAGACTGAGGTTTGCAATTTCCAATCATCTCTATACTACATTATCAATTTTCAACCTAATAAGCCTATTTTTAATAATAATTTTTTTTAGTTATACAAGCACTTCGATTCAACTAACTGTGACAATACTCACTACGAAATATATTAATACTTTTCTATATTATCAATAAATCGGTTTCTGTATTTTTAGCATATCCATAGCGAGTAATTTTACATTGTTTACTCAGGTCAAATATCAGAACACTATCTGTTTGCGAAAATTTTTTTTCAAACGATGCTGTAATTTGCGTACATATATTTTCAAGTACTCTATCACTATTCCTTATTTCAAAGACCGAATATTGTAATCTACCTCCAAATTTACATAAATATTTCGAGAATTTGGTTCTTAATTTATCTTCAGCAATGTCGTAACTAATTATAAGCATAATTTAAATTTTTATTATAGTTTAGATACAAATGTTGTACCAAATCTATAAACATGTAACAATTAAAATCAGTTTCTCAAAAATATTCTAATCTTTTATTTTAAAAACCGGATATTCACTTATTTGTTTACTACGCATAAAACAACGGTAATATTCTTGTGTGTAAATAAAAATATCTTCTTTATGTTCCAAAATACTTTGAATAAGCCACTTTGTATATTCTTTATTTTTCTCAATTTTAAGAAAAAACTGACCTTTTTCTTCCCTAAAATCATCGGGCTGAAATTGTTTTAAGTGATAAGCCGTCCTAACTTGTTTGTCTATAATACACCTAAATGGCTCAACAATATCGCATACCAGTGATTTTCGCTGATAAAAACATTTATGATATACTCCCAGATACAAGTCGAAGCCATAAAGATTGAGCATACATTCTATAATATTGAATAGATAGGTATAACCTATATCTAATATGGTATTTAGTATATCTGTTTTTGTACGGGGTTTTCGTCCCATCCAGCCAATATCTGCATACCAAAGGCTAAAATATAACCGTGAAGAAACACCTTCTAAACCAAGTAATGTTTGTAAATCGGTAGCTTGCATTGCCTGATCTTGATATAGATTCATTTTTGCAATGGCTGCTTTTGTATCTTTATCTTTACCTCTTATAGTTTTTAAGAGTTCTCTTTGGTTGGCAATTTTGTTTTGTACCAAGTAAGTAGCAATGCCTAAATCTTTATAAGCATATTGTTTTTGCCGAAGCAAAAAATTTCCTTCGGTAGCACTGCTCCACAACCCATAAAGTTTGTGGCTTTGGCTCATGAGGTACAAGCTAAACCCAAATTTTTTACTCCTTTCCAGAATACCACTGGTAAGTGTTGTACTACCCACTATCCAAACACTGTATATTTTATGGCAAGTGGCTTGCAATACTGTTTTATCTTCCTTATCGCTAATAATAAGGTTATCGTTTTTGAAAGACAACTTTTGTCCTTCGGTTGTAAAACAAATGATAATTTGTTTTTCTTTGAAATCTGCTAAACTTAACATTGGCAAATTAAAATTTAAAAAATTTTCATTAATTAAAAATTATATCAACATAAACTATAATCGCAAAGGTTATTATATATACAATTATTACACTTAGCTTCTATTGGTGTAAAATTGGGGGTGTCCAAATCAAAATTGTTTATTTGATCAATTAGTTGTTCAAATTTGCAGTGCATTTCGGGTGCGTCTTTAGGTAATGGTATATTGTAATTTTTATTATGTGCAATACAATGCATTACAATATTGTGTACATTATAACCCATCTCACTCAGGGCAAAGTATTGAGCATAAACCTGAAATACATAACCATCGTAAATGGTTTTTATTTCACGCTTTCGTTCAGTAAGCTTACCGGTGTCTATATCAAACACATCTATCTTGCCACATATATTATAACGTTCGCAATATATTTCAGTAGCCTGCAATATGTTTTTACGAGTGCTATAAGTTTGTTCATCAATGGCAGTATGTGCTGCTATACCTGCTACCTGTGGCTTTTGCTGATACACGGTTTTAGCATAACCACCGTATAACTGATGAAAATAAATGCTGCGTGGGCAAAAAATAAAATCGTTAAGGTAAGATATAGGAATGTATGTTTCCATGGGCAAACAAATTGAACAATTACAAATAAATATAAAAATCAATTTTACAACTAAAAAAAATTGCTAAATTGATTTTTACATTTAATAATTCAAAAATTATGCCACTTTATAATTTATAATTTTTCTCCTGTACAAATTTCAGCCAATCTTTGTTAGAAATCGCCAAATTCATTTTTTTATCTTTATTAAATTGCCTTAGTTGTTGCAAAACCCATAAACCTTTTAATGCAATATGATAAGCACCGTTTGCATCGGCATCTTTTGGTAAAGTTACATCTGCTGTTTCTGAATTAAAAAAAACACCTTTATTATTTGGTGAAACAGGCGATAAAATAAAGTCTCTGCTATCTGCGGCACTGCTATACCTTAATGATAAAACGATGCTTAAATATTTATTTAGTTTTACGAAAAACGCTTTATTATCACTTTTTATTATTGATTTTGTAAGATTATCTTCATTTACATAATCTATTTTCTCATCTGTAAACAATTCTTTC
Source organism: uncultured Bacteroidota bacterium (assembly GCA_903916555.1). Classification (GTDB taxonomy): domain Bacteria; phylum Bacteroidota; class Bacteroidia; order Chitinophagales; family Chitinophagaceae; genus CAIYTT01. The sequence continues at coordinate 8,536 of CAIWXG010000399.1, read as the reverse complement.
AATTCTTTTGTAATATTTATTTTTTGTGTTGTTTTATCTTTAGAATTATAAGTATATCTGGTATCACCGTGTGTACAAACTATCCATTTGGTTTGCGTCTCTTCTGCTTTAGTTGTAAAATTTTTATAATCAAAAGAAAATTCAAAATAATCTTTTACTTTATTAAATTTAATAAAATCAAATTTTTCAAAGAAATCTTTTGATTGAATTATGCTCTCGTATTTAGGTTTTAAGAAATCCACAAAACCAGTTGTTGGGTCTATTTTACTGGTATTCCAAGCGGGCACATAGAACAGAAAACCAGATTGTTTACCCATTTTTTGAAAGCTTACGAATTTATTAGTAAGCTGCAATGCATTAAGTAAACCACCGGGTGCGTTAGGTTCTGCATCTTTAAATACCAAATAATTGAGTTTATCTATCAGCATTTTTTCCAATTTCTGATACACTTGTTTTTCCACTTTAAACCTGCCTCGCTTAAACCCAAAATTCAAATCTTCCATTATAACAATAGCATTGTGTTGTACCATCATAGTAGCTATTTTATGCACTACCTGACTTATATAACCTTCTTTCAATTCTTTAATAGTTTCAATAGTACCCCAGCTAACCCTCGCCTCAGCCCTACCCTTTTCTTTATCATCAAGCAATGTTTGATAGGGTGTAACAATATTGTGCTTTTCATCCTTAATATCATTTAATGATTCCTGTATTAGGATATTACCTTGCTGGTCTATAAGTGTTAAATAAATTAAATGTCTTTCACCACGGTCTAAGCCAATAATCTTTACATCTGGGTTGTTGCGAAGAAATTCGTTAGTTTGGTTATTAATAATATCGCCTCCAGTTGCTTTAAAATTCAATGTAATTGGAATGTGAAATTGGAACTTATCAATTGTAAAACGTCTGTCTTTAACAATATCATATTCAAATTTATTAATACCACTAGGAGTTAATGGGTTTTTGGCTCTAATTGGTTCATTTGCTTTGTGTGATATAATATTTTTTTCTAAAATAGAAGATTTTCTATAAAATACTTCTGCCTGTCCATTTAGTTTATAGACTACATCGGCAAGGTTTTGTAATTCAAATAACGACTTCCAATACATTGTGTGCATGTTGGGTTTACCTTTGCTATACGGCGAAAAATCTTTATTATAAATTTGAAATAAGTAAAGTTTGCCATCTTTTACTTTCTGATTAATGTATTCTTCCGATATATTTTCAAAAATAATTTTGTATCCTTGTTGTTCAACTTCTCTATAAAAGCCACTCATATCCTGATATTCATTAGTTGACGAAAAACTGAAATTAAAATTTTTCCAATCTTCATGTTTTTCTAATGATGCTTTAAAGAAATCAATTAAAGTTCTACAATCTCCCAAATTAAAATCTGCTTTTTCAAATCCATTTTGCGGTTCACCATTTTTACTATGCGATGCGGTATTTCTAATATTTTGTATGTGTACTGAAGGGTTAAAATAACCAATATTACTTTTAGAAAAAAATACTTTTGGCAGCATTTTATTTGCACCAGGCAACAATTTATATGTCATTTTTTCAAAACAGGGTTCATTATCTTTAACAATTGGGGCATTCTCAAATATTTTATTAAATTTTTTATCCATGATTGCTAAGTAATACAAGCCGTCTTTTCTTAATAAAACATTTAAATAAGCACTTTCTTTATTTTCATCCCAACCGTTTAATAATTCTGCGTTTTCAAAGTTCAGTTTTATTTTTTCTATACTATATGGTTTTTGTGTAAGGTAATTACGTACCATATTGTACAAAGGTATCAATAGATTTAACTGTTGAAATAAAGGTGTAAACTGGTCATAAAAAAGGTCATCTTTTTCTATAACTGTATCTGTAGTAATATTCAAAGATTTTATAAAATGATTGAATTCCATAATGCTGTCTAAAAAAGTTTTCAGCTGATGAACCTTGTCTTTATCTTGAGCTAATGTTTTTGTATCTGTTTTTTCAATATTCAGTAAGCCTTTAACTCCCAAATATTGTTGTTTTATATTGGATATTATATCTAAATTAGTTTCATTTTCATCAATATTACGTGCCTTAAAATGCAATTGAAAATAGCTTGCTAATACATTTGGTTTATTGGCTATTCTTATTTCGTGAGTCGGCTCATAAATTTTAATTATGTATAAATTTAAACAATTTTGAATAAATGCTATTGATAAATAAGGTTGTTTGATAAACTTGTTTTTCTTTTTTTCTAAGTCTTCTCTTTGCTTTTTAGTTTTAGCATTAGTGTGTTTAATTCCATACTCTTTATATTCATGTGTATCGTAATAATCATTTACAGCAGCAGCAATCACACCAAAATCACCAAATATTCGTTGCGATATAGTTGTAATATTAGTATCGTTTCTAAGAAATATTTTATCAAGGTTGTAGGTTGGAACCATACTTACCAATTCCTTTAGCTCATCTAAAACATTTAAATGTTTTTTATCTTCAAATTCAAAGTTACCATTAATTGTTTGGTAAAAAGTTTCAATAGAAGATAACAAATGGCTATCATTTTTAAAAGATTCAGGTAAAAAAGAAATTGTATTTCTGTCGCTTAATATTTGTTTATATAATTGCTTAAACTTGGGTACTCTGTTTTTTTTGTCAGTTTGTAATTGGTTATATAAATTAATATATTCATTCAAACCACGTATTTTCTTTATATTATTATCAATTGATTTTCCACCGATTACTGCATTTATAAAATCAATACCGTTTTGGGTAAGTAAATTATTAAAATAATCTAAACAAAATATTTCATCAAGAGTATAACCTTGTATTATCTCTTCCATTTCGGTTAAAATAGGTAAAAAATTAGCTAGTAAAACCGGATGCTTTTCTTTAATTGCTTCATATATATTTATATTTTCTATATACTTGGGTAAGTTTTCGTGTATAATTCTATAAGCAATTGCAGTACCATGCTCCTCAGCACTGTACATATTTTGCCTGTTTTCATGAAACCCGGTAAAATAGGTTGTGAAGTTTTCAAACTTTGCATCAAAATATAATTTTTCTTTACCTTCCAAAAACTTTTGTGCATTAATGCCGCCTAACTCTTCGTTAGGAAACAAGTCTTCTCCTTTTTGCTTATAAACCCAAGCATGCAAATCTTTTTTAATTAAATCGGCAGAAAATAAATTTTCAAATAATTGTTTACCATTGCCAGTTTTAAATTGCGTTACAATTTCTTTTCTTAAATCAGTTTTAACTTTTTTAAATGCTTCGTCATCTCGTAACTCTTTGGTCTGGTTATAGAGATCTAAATATTCATTTAATTTTTTTAGCTGCACATTTTTTAAAGCTATTTCAATGAAATACTTATGGTATTCATCAATAGTTTTTTTCATTTTTTGATAGCTATCAGCCCTTTGTTGGTCTTGATCAAGCAAGCCTTTCTTTTCAATATTATCTAATGTTTCACCAACCGGTTTCAATTCAAACCTCAGTGTTTTAGAAAGCTGGTATTGATTTGTAAATGCACTAAAAAATTCGGTATTTGTCATAAGTTTGCTTTTTATGGTTAGGTGTTATAAATGTAAACAAATTGTTCAAATAATTTGCATTATTTAAAATATTAAATTTTTAATTATTCAAATAGCAAACTAATTTTTACAAATCTATAACAATATACATAATCTAAATAATTCAAAATTAAAAAATTAAATGTGGTTCTTATAAATGATTGGAAACTCACCTACTTATTTAAATATATCTTGTTACCAAATTTACTTATTGTTTCTAAACCCGTTCTGTCATTTTTGCAATGCTTTTACAAAAACATGCCTAATCTAGGTGCTATTACAGCTGTAAATTGGTTGTGTATAGAAAAGATCAATGGGGTTAATCCGGTCTTAAGTACACAATCATGTGGACAAGAAACAGCATTAAATAATTATTCAGATTGCGATATACATGGGATTGCCAATCCAAATAGTGCAAATCGTATCCACCCTAAGTGTGATAGAAACAGTTTGTCGCAACACATATTTCAGTAATACTAATTCATCCAACCCTTGGATCATGCTTTATAGGCAATTTAGCCATCTTATGCACCTCAATACTTGGAAACCCAAACTCTTCAACAACAGTACCCAATATCAGGTACACACCGCCGCCATTAAAGGGGTATTGTCTTAGCGAAGGTGGGAAATGTGTAGTATCAAAAAAATCACCATTGGCATCTATAAAGGTGCCAAAACACATCGATTCATTTCTTATTGTCCTTACATGCTTTTGGGTTACATAGTTCCCAACCATCCTTATTGTTTGCCCTATGTGCTTCGATAGTTCCTTTGTCGGTGTATCACCTCTAAAAGTAGTTTGCAGTAAATCGAACATAGAAATAGTAACAGGAAAACCGAGTAATTCTATTTCATCATAAGCATGTTCTAACATACTTGATTCAAATTCAGGTATTGCAAATGTTTTTACAGCACAATTAAATAATATGGGCATATCCGTTTTTACACTTTTATTCAGTAAAATATGTGCTTGCCACAATAAAACCTTTTTATTTTTCCCAAAGCAACGGAAACAATCAACTCTTATTAAAATAATTAATTGTTCTAATGTAATTCGTGTTCTGTTTACAAAATCTTCAAGACTTTTATATTCCCCATTTACTGCATACTCACGATATATCAATTGAGCTATAGTATTTTCCAGTTCTTTTATATGTATAAACCCTAAATATAAATCTATACCTTTAAGTGTTGTTTTATATTGACTATTGTTAATGCATGGTAAATGAACATTTGCACCAGCTTTTTTTGCTTCATTTACATAAACCCTTGTATTATAAAAACCACCGAAATTATTAATAACGGCATTCATAAACTCTATAGGGTAATAGGTTTTAAGAAATAAACTTTGAAAACTTTCAACTGCAAAGGACGCAGAATGAGCTTTGCTAAAACTATACCCTGCAAAACTTTCTATTTGTCTCCAGACTTCTTTTGCAATCGCTTCTGGATAGCCAAATGCTTGGCAATTGGAATAATACTTTTGTTCTATTTCTAAAAGGTGTTTTTTATTTCTTCCCTTGCCAGACATCATTCGCCTTAATACATCTGCATCTGCTAAGTCCAAGCCCCCAAAATAATGACCTACTTTTAGCACATCTTCCTGATATACCATAACACCATAGGTTTCTTTTAATTGTTCCTCCATAACCGGGTGCAGGTATTTAATTTTGTTTGGGTCATGAAACCGTTCTATATAGGCTTTCATCATACCACTTTTTGCAACTCCGGGTCTAATTATGGAACTTGCTGCAACAAGGGTTATATAATCCTCACATTTCAATTTTTTAAGTAATCCTCGCATTGCAGGACTTTCAACATAGAAACAGCCTATCGTATCCCCTGATTTTAATTGCTGTCTTACATTTTTATCTTTTTTGAATTTTTCTACTTCGTGAACATCTATTTTTATTCCCCTGTTTGCCAAAACAATATCAGCACATTCTTTTATATGCCCAATACCCCTTTGGCTAAGAATGTCAAATTTTTCAAACCCAATATCCTCAGCCGTGTACATATCCCATTGCACAGTTGGTAATCCTTTAGGTGGCAGGTCTAAAGCAGAGTAATTTGTAATTGGTAAGTCAGAGATTAACACTCCACAGGCATGTATGGTACGCATATTGGGAAAGTCTTCCAATTGTGTATAAACTGAAAGTATCAGGTCTGTTATTTCGTGTTTGTTTTGTATCGAATGAGGTTCATCTATTAAACGGTCAATATCATTCTTAGGTAATCCATAAACTTTCCCCAATTCACGAATAATACTCTTATCCTTGAATGTACTCATTGCACCTAAAAGAGCTGTGTTCTTACTGCCATATCGTTTAAAAATATAATCAAATATTTCGTCCCTTACATCCCAGCTAAAATCAATATCAAAATCAGGAGGAGATTTCCTTTTTGGGTTCAGGAAACGTTCAAAATAAAGGTCTAATTCTATTGGACAAACATCGGTTATTTTTAAACAATAAGCTACCACACTATTTGCACCGCTACCCCTGCCAACATGATAAAAACCCCTTGACATTGAATATTTAATTATGTCGTTTGTAATAAGGAAATAAGATGAAAACGCTAATTTGTCAATTATTTCTAATTCTTTATTTACCCTTTGTATAGCCTCCTTATTTTTTACTCCATACCTTACTTTCATTCCTTCAAACGCCAGTTTCCTCAATAATTCTTTATCGTCATAATGAGTGCCGGTAAAAGTGCTTTTGTTCTTGATGGTGTTAAAATCAAACTGAATATTGCAACTATCCATTAACTTTTGAGTGTTATAGATTAATTGAGGGAATTCTTTATACGCAGATAGAACAGCATCGCGGCTACACAGTAACTCATCTCTGCTGGCAGCCTGATTTTGTTGTAATTGAGATAGCAAGATGTTATTATCAATAGCCCTTAATTGGCAATGTAGTTTAAAATCATTTTTATTTGCAAAGGTTACCGGCTGCCATATAACATACTTATGTATATGTTTTTGGTCTATAAGCCAAAGTTTATTTAAGTGTTTTTGTTTTACTCCTATAAACTCATTATCCCTTAATTCGCTAACTTGTTTTTGTTCAAATGGATAGATCACATAGGCATCGTTAAAAGCAGGTGCAGTTTCGGGCAATGGCTGTTTATTCATGTTACTATAAGTAAGTAATTCATTTAGTTCCTGAAATCCCTTGCCATTTTTTGCTATTCCTATATATAAAAGAGTATCGCTGTTTTTGAATTCAACACCTACATTACCTTTTATAGCCTTGCCTATACATTTTTTTAAAAACTCTAATGAGCCGGTTGTATTGTTTATATCTGTAAGTACAACACTATCATAACCCATTTGTATCAATAGGTCTATTAAAGGTTCAATACCAATTGTGCCATATCTAAGACTATAATAACTATGTACATTTAACAGCATATTACAGGCTAATTGCCATTTTTACTTTATCACTTCCGAACCGGTTTCTTATTCCATCCATTGCCCTATTTAAATCCACTTGTTTACCTATATCGTTAAAGAGGTCTATTTGTTCCAAACCATGTACCAAATCTGTAAATTTGATACCTACTAAGCGTAATAATACACGACGTGAATACAATTTTTTAAAGAGTTCTAAAGCCATTTCTGTTAATTTTGAGGTAGAAGAAGTGTAGCTGATTTTCTTTTGAAGTTGTTCTGTATTAAAGTCTGAATACCTGATTTTGACAGATATACAGGAAGTAAGCAATGTATCTTTTCTTAGGTCAAAAGCTAATTCATCAACCATTCTTACAATGGTCTTTTTCAATTGATCCATGTTGATTGTGTCCTTATCAAAGGTTCGTTCCTTGCTGATTGATTTCTTTTCAGAATATGGTACAACGGGAGTATTATCTATTCCGTTACACTTTCGCCAAATAATAACACCATTTTCACCTAATACTCTTTGCATCAATTCAGGTTGCATTTGTTGCACAGTTCCTATTTGAGAAACACCCATGTTTTTAAGTTGGGTATAGGTTTTATTACCTACCATTGGTATTTTTTTTATGGATAATGGAGCTAAAAAGGGCTTTTCATAACCTGAATTAATAAATAGTTGTCCGTTGGGTTTTGCCTGTCCTGTAGCTACTTTCGATACGGTTTTATTTACAGATAAACCAAATGAAATTGGCAAGCCTGTTTCTTTGATAATTTTTTGTCTTAATTCTGTGGCAAACTTGTTGCAACCAAAATATTTATCCATACCTGTTAAATCCAGATAGTGTTCGTCTATTGATGCTTTTTCAACAATGGGTGCTTTTTCTTTTAATATATCAGTTATTATGTGCGAATATTTACTGTATTCATCATAATCCCCTTTAAGGAAAATAGCCTGTGGGCATAGTTGCCTTGCCAGTTTTGCAGACATAGCAGAATGTATCCCGAACTGTCTTGCTTCATAACTGCAAGATGCTACCACCCCCCTGTCTGATGTACCACCAACAATAACAGGTACACCCATTAATTTGCTGTTATGCAATCGCTCAACAGATACAAAAAATGTATCTAAATCTAAGTGGAGAATATGACGTTCCATAACTAAATTCCAATTTATTGGACAAAAATATGTCAAAAATAATGGCAAAATAGATTTTTATAGAATTATTGTTTTATATTTTTACAACATATTTGACAATGTTGGAATAATTTGGAATTTCATACTTTTGCATTCTTATATGTGTTACCGTACGGCAACAGCCAAAGAAGTAGTATTAAAAGATTTTTTAGGTAATGGTTATACTTTCAAAGATTATGAAAGCAGTTATCATTTAAACGGTTTTGCGCACCCTTTGTTACCTTCTGCAACCAATGAAGAACCTAACTTGATACAACCTTTACAATGGGGACTTATACCATCATGGATAAAAGATAATACGGTAGCCAAAGAAATAGCGATAAAAACCCTAAATGCTAAATCCGAAACAATTTTTACAACACCATCATACAGAGATAG
>CAIWXG010000398.1 GCA_903916555.1 uncultured Bacteroidota bacterium | reverse complement strand
CATTTAGTCAAGTAACTTTTACATGATGGGTACATTCTCCCTATATTACATTATATGCTTTAGACACCTCAGCGGGAGTTTCTACTGCAGCCGGAGTAAATGCAGATGACGTCTATTCCGGATTAATACCTTTAGGGTTTTCATTTAATTTTTACGGCACAACTCATTCACAATGTGTGATAGGTGCAAATGGTTCTATTTGTTTTACTGACTCTTTGGCAGCCACTTATGACCCTTGGCCCATTTCTGCTGTTTTATTAGGTAATTCTTCTGCATATAATTCTATTTGTGGACCATGGTGCGATATGGATATATATTATCATGGTAGTAGTGGTAGTGGTGGTGTCATTTCTTATTTTACTACCGGTATAGTACCCAATAGAATTTGGTGCTAACTTTTGTCACAATGATATGTACGGTAGTACTTCTCAATATACAACTACACAAATATTAATATATGAATCAACAAATATAGCTGAAGTACACTTAACACATAAAACAGCATATACCGGCTGGAATGGCGGTTATGCAATTATTGGCGTTCAAAATGCTGCCGGTACTGCTGCTGCTGTTGCCCCTGGAAGAGATTACCCTAATGTTTGGACTGCTACAAATGAGGCATGGCGTTTTACTCCTATCAGTGGTGGTTCTGCCTATTCTGTTGATTCTATTGCTTATTCACCCATTACGTACTATACTATTAACTGGAACGATAGTGCTACAGGTGTCTATTTAGGCTCAGGAGATTCAATTGTTTTGACATTGCCTACCACCCCTGTAACTTATTTTGCTAGTGCTGTAACTTGTAACGATTCATTTGCGACAGGTGCAGATACAGCCGCGAGAGGAAGCAGAGTAATATTGCCTATTTCAACAGGTACGGGAGTGCTCACTTCTGCTAATCAAATTTATATTAGCCCTAATCCGGCTCATAATCAATTAAATATTATTGCAGCAGAAAATTTAACCAGTATATTAATTACAAATATAATAGGTGATGTTATTTATAATAGTACTTGTAATACTAATAAATTAGAAATAAATACATCAGCCTTATCAAAAGGTATTTATTATATTAAAATTAATGGCACTTATACAAGCAAATTTGTAAAAGAATAGTATAAATTGACAAGAGTGATTGTGAATATAATAAAATGTATTTATAGTTTATTAAAACAATGAATTCAACAAATCAAAAAACCTCTATACATTAATATTATGTATAGAGGTTTTTTTGATTTTCAGTATTCATAATAGCCCTTTATCCTTTGCTTTCAAGCCTTACAATAGGTATTATCATTTCTTCTAATGACACACCACCGTGCTGAAACGTATTTTTATAATAATTTACGAAATAATTATAATTGTTAGGATAGCATAAAAACACATCGTTCTTTGCAAATATAAATGTGGAACTTACATTAGGACGAGGAAGACCGGCAAATTTAGGGTCGCGGAAGGCAAGAACATCTTTTTCTTCATATTGAAGATTTTTTCCGTGTTTGTATCTTAAATTAGCGGTTGTTGCTCTGTCGCCTACACATTTACTTGGTGTTTTTACTCTTACACTGCCATGGTCGGTAGTAAGTATAACTTGTATGTTTTTATCGGCAATTTTTTTCAAAGCTCTATGTAATGGCGAATGCTCGAACCAAGATACTACTAATGAGCGATAGGAGACTTCATCGCCTGCAAGTTCTTTAAGCACTTCCATTTCTGTGCGTGCATGAGACAGCATATCAACAAAATTATATACAATTACGGTTAGGTCATTATTCATGCAATTATGAATATTGTCTTCCATAGCCCTGGCATCATCATTATTGGTTATTTTTATATATTGTGTTTTTAGGTGGTCTAATTTTAAGTGTTTTAACTGATTCCGTAAAAACAATTCTTCCGATAGATTTTTACCGCCCTCTTCATCGTCATTTTTCCATTGTACAGGAAAGTGTGATTCAATATCTATGGGTAACATACCTGCAAACAAGGCATTGCGGCAATATTGAGTAGCGGTAGGTAGTATGCTGTAAAACAATTCATCTTCAACTATCCGGTAAGATTCTGAAATTGCAGGCTGAAAAGATTTCCAATGGTCAAGTCTCAAATTGTCTATAAGAACAAGAAAAGTAGGCTGACCTGCTTTTAAATAGGGAGCTATTTTTTGCTCAAAGACACGGTGCGAAAGTAAAGGGCTGTTTTTGCCGCTGTCTTTAATCCAATTGGCATAATTTTTAGATATATATTTAAAAAACTCTGTATTTGCCTCTGTTTTCTGCGTCTGTAATACTTCCATCATGTCATCACTATTGCTTTTATCCATCTCTAACTCCCAGAATACTAATCTTTTATAGAGTTCTTTCCATTCTTCAAAATTAGGATTAGAACTAAGTGCCATAAATAAATTACGAAAATCTTGTTGATACGCAATTGTCGTTTTTTCTGACACCAATCGTTTGCCTTCTAATATTTTTTTTAGCGATAATAGTACCTGATTTGGGTTAACCGGTTTTATAAGATAATCTGTTATTTGAGCCCCTAGAGCCTCTTCCATTATATTTTCCGCCTCATTTTTTGTTATCATTACTACTGGCAATAAAGGCAAAAATTCCTTTATTTTGGTAAGTGTTTCCAAACCGGTAAGTCCGGGCATACTTTCATCGAGCAATACTACATCTACAATTTTTTCTTTAAGTAGTTCCAGTGCATCATAGCCATTCGTTAACGGCGTAACCATGTATCCTTTGT
>CAIWXG010000397.1 GCA_903916555.1 uncultured Bacteroidota bacterium | reverse complement strand
TATAGAATATTAAATTTCAATACGGTTTATTGTATTAAAATCCTGAAAGGCTGATTTTATTATAACAATGTTGTTGGTTAATTTTCTAAAACCCTGAAAGGGTAACATTATTCTTTTATGCTTGATAAAATATATCACCCTTTCAGGGGTTTTAACACTTTTTCTCTTTTAATTCAACAATAATATCATCCCAGCCTGTACGGACTGGGATGATATTATTGTTGAAATATTTTATAAAATAATATTTCTCAGTATTTCATAAAACCTATAACAATCTTCAAAAGTATTATAGAGTGGTGTTGGGGCTATGCGTATTACATTTGGTTCCCGCCAGTCGGCAATTACACCATTATTTGTTAGCGTTTCAAAAACTTTTTTACCATTGTCATCAAATAAAAGCGATAGCTGACAACCTCTACGTTCTGTTTCAACAGGTGTTATTATTGTAAAATTTAAATTAGTAATGCTTTTCAGTAAAAATTCAAGATAGCCGGTAAGTTTTATACTTTTTTCGCGGAGACTTGACATATTTGTTTTGTCAAAAATATCTAATGCCGCATTATGTGCAACCATATTGAAAACCGGGGCATTGCTCATTTGCCAACCTGCTGCACCCGGCTGTGGAATAAATCCTTTTGTCATTTTAAATCTTGATGTTTCATCATTACCCCACCAACCTGCTAATCTGGGTACGTTAGGATTATTGCCATGTTTTTGATGTACAAAAATACCACCAACGCCACCAGGACCGGAGTTTAGATACTTATAAGAGCACCAGCAGGCAAAGTCAACATCCCAGTTATGTAACTCTAAGGGTACATTGCCCACAGCATGTGCAAGGTCGTAACCGGCAATAGCACCTACATTATGAGTGGTTTTGGTTATTTTATCTAAATTAAAAAATTGACCTGTATAGTAATTAACACCACCAATCATTACCAAAGCAAGCGAATTACCCGCAGCATTTATAGCATCAATAAAATCCGCATCATCAATCAAGAAATTACCTTTTTTGGGATTTATTTCTATAATAGCATCTTCAGGATTAAAACCATGTAATCTTACTTGTGTTTCTATTGCATATTGGTCGGATGGAAACGCACCGGCTTCCATTATTATTTTATATCTATTAGGTGTGGGTCTATAAAATGACAACATTAACAGATGCAGATTTACAGTAAGGGCATTCATAGCAACCACTTCATCTTTGTTGGCGCCAACAATTTTTGCCAATCTTTCTGAAAACAGGTGGTGATAAGAAAACCAAGGCAGGGTGGCTTTAAAATGCCCCTCAACGCCATAATTTGCCCAGTCGCTTAGTTCTTTTTCCATTAAAAACGATACGCTTTTTGGTTGCAATCCCAAAGAGTTACCACATAAATAAATTACAGCTGCATTATTATGTTGTGGGAAATGGAATCGTTCTCTAAATGGGAATAAAATATCAATCCGGTCTTCATTTAAAGCAAATTCAAGAGTTGCAATATAACTATTTGGCATTTTATTTTGTTTTATGCAAAAGTAATATTGCATCTTTACAAAAACTAAATACAATACTTGTAATATTTAATTTGAACAATTTATGTATAATGTATTTTGTAAATTCAGATGCATAAAAATATTTTTTTATTTACCCAAGAAACTTGATTAAAATATCGTCATTAATAAGCGTAGAAATACTTTATTGAATTAATTATATTGATAAAATTTA
>CAIWXG010000396.1 GCA_903916555.1 uncultured Bacteroidota bacterium | reverse complement strand
GTGCCTATCGGATGATTTCGCAACCACCCATGTACGGTATTAATGATAAGCGATGGTATTGCCCGTGTATATGGTCTTACAGGCGTTCGTCAGGGAGAGCTAGTGGAGTTTGAAAACGGTGTAAAAGCAATAGCCTTAAACCTTGAAGAAGACAATGTAGGTGTGGTATTAATGGGTGATTACGGCAATATTCGCGAAGGCGATAAAGTAAAACGCACCAGTAAAATCGCATCTATAAAAGTGGGCGAAGGCATGGTAGGCCGTGTGGTAAATACACTTGGCGAACCTATTGATGGTAAAGGGCCAATAACCGGTGAATTATACGAGATGCCTTTGGAGAGAAAGGCACCGGGTGTAATTTTTCGGGAGCCTGTAAAAGAACCGTTACAAACTGGTATTAAAGCAATTGATGCAATGATACCAATTGGTCGTGGACAAAGAGAACTTGTAATTGGCGACCGTCAAACAGGTAAAACTGCTATTTGTATCGATACTATTATCAATCAAAAAGAATTTTATGAAGCCGGTAAGCCTGTATTTTGTATCTATGTAGCTATTGGGCAAAAGGCATCTACAGTTGCCGGTGTTATGAAAGAACTTCAAGACCGAGGTGCAATGGCATATACTACTATTGTAGCTGCATCGGCATCAGAACCTGCACCTTTACAATTTTATGCTCCATTTGCAGGTGCGTCTATTGGCGAGTTTTTCCGCGATACCGGTCGTCCGGCATTAGTTATTTACGATGACCTTTCAAAACAAGCTGTTTCTTACCGTGAAGTTTCTTTATTACTTCGTCGTCCTCCGGGTCGTGAGGCTTATCCGGGTGATGTATTCTATCTACATAGTCGTTTGCTGGAGCGTGCTGCAAAAATAATTGGTAATGATGATGTAGCTCGCCAAATGAATGATTTGCCTGAAAGCATTAAGCACATGGTAAAAGGCGGTGGTTCATTAACTGCACTTCCAATTATTGAAACACAAGCTGGAGACGTTTCTGCTTATATACCTACAAACGTAATTTCTATTACTGACGGTCAGATATTCTTAGAATCTAACTTATTTAACTCCGGCATACGCCCTGCTATTAACGTAGGTATTTCCGTAAGCCGTGTGGGAGGTAATGCACAGATTAAATCTATGAAAAAAGTGGCAGGTACATTAAAATTAGACCAAGCCCTTTTCCGTGAAATGGAAGCATTCTCTAAATTTGGTGGTGATTTAGATGCTGCAACTAAAAACATTATTGATAAAGGTAGCCGCAATGTTGAAATTTTAAAACAACCACAGTTTGCGCCCTATTCAGTTGAAAAACAAGTTGCAATTATCTATTTGGGTACAAACAACTTGATTCGTGATGTCCCGGTAAAAAATGTGCGTGCATTCGAGGAGGTTTTCCTTTCACAAATGGAAACAAAACACCCTGATGTTTTACAAGACTTCAAAAAAGGACTTTTACCAGAGGCAGGAATTGCTAAATTAGTTAAATTAGCACAAGAGTTAATTTCTCAATTTAAATAATAATATAATTTTATAATAGCCTATTTAAAAAGCCCCTTCATTAGGGGCTTTTTAAATAATATGAAAATCTCAAATTTATTTATCGGTCTTTTCCATTGACTTTTCTATATCACTGAAAGGAATAACAGTTTTTACATTATAATTATTTACCGGCCACGACTGTACAATGGTTTTAACATCTAAATGCAATTCTTTAATAGCATTATATAAACCCATTTGCCGTGTTCCTGCTTTTTCAATTTCTTTATCTTTATTTACCCATACCAAATCATCTTCAAAAAGTAATTTTTCTGCCGGAAAATAATAAATCAAATAATCCTTAGTATGTGCAGATTTAGAGCCTATATTAAAAATGGTCATTTCAAAATTTTCATCATAAATTGTTTTGTTTTGCCCTATAACGTCAAAATGAGTATTTCGGTTCTGTTTTTGTAAATTATCAGGTTCAATTGTATGTGGTGCAGCAGCTAAATACTTTACATAAGCCACATCTTCATTTGTGCAAATAATATTAGCACCATTATGTATAAATGCCCTTATACCACCAATAAAATGTGGATGAAAATGCCCGAATACAAAATAGCGAATTGGCTTATCTGGAGCAATCTTTTTTGCTTCATTAATTATTAGTTCTCCATTGGCACTATTTAAAGGAGCTTCAGCTACTAATAAAAAATCGCTAAACTCAACAATCATAGCCTTATCATCTGTATGTTTAATATTTACAAAATGGATATGTTTATCATAATTTTCAATTGTAACATTTGGTATTATCGGCTCATCATTTTTTGTTTTATAATTTTCAGGTTTATTTAATAATAGTTTTGCACTATTCTCTATAGAGCATTTCAAAATTGTTACAGTGTCTATTAATTTCCCATTTATTTTTTCAATAATTATTTTTGTAGGATAAACAGTGGATTTTAGTTTTTTGTAATCGTCGTAATAAATTACCGATTTTATATCACCATAAAAGTCATCATTCTCTAAAGTAACAATTTTTTTCAAAACATGTTCTTTCTTACTAATAAATAATTTTATTGTAATACCATTAACTATATGTGTATATACTGCAATTTTCCTACTACTGTTTTCAACGTTTATACCCGAAATTTTGCTATATAATGGTGCAAAACTTGGTGAATAATTTTTTTTATCCTTATCAATTTCAATATTTTTTGCAACAAAATACGATAGTAGTAATGTAGGTGAATATATGGCAGCCTGTAATGGCATTTTTTCAATGTTACTTTTGTAAACATCACTTAATTTACTATTATTGTAATCTAAAAACAACAACTCTTTGCCATCATATTGAGTTATAGAATTGTAATTTTCTTCTTCTTTAAAGAGTGTATCGCTTTTAATAAAACTTGTACTATTACACCATATTTGTCCTTTAATTGAATCATGGTTTATTTGCCAAGGTTCAAAAGTATGTCCAAACTCATTATGGCTTTCTATATAATTAATATAAAAGAAATCATTTTTTAATGGCTTTACTTGTTTTTGCCAACAAGTAAGAAGGTAGTTTTTATGTTTTGCAAAGGAACTATTAAAACAAATAAAAGCTAAAAATGCTATAATTACTATCTGTTTCATAATGAAAGCATTAAATTATTATTTATTTTGTTTAGCAACTTTACTATTGGTCATCTTTGTAAATATCTTAGCATCAACTATTAAAGCTAACCTTTTTTTAATAGCCGGGTCGTTAGCTAAAAACTTATTTTCTTGATGTACTTTTTCATCGCCAATAAAGTTGAGCGAATAGACACTTGACAAATTACTTATTTTTACATTTTTTTTTGTTTTATCTTTAAATGTAAAAACAATCATTTTATCACTTGTATTTTTCATTTCCCATTTTCCTGAAAAAGTAACTTTTTTTATCTCTGCCTTTTTAACAGAGGCTATATTTCGCAAAGTACCATCTATAGCTTTAAATAGTATATACTGAAATGAATCATTATAAATATGTATCTGTTCATCCATTGTATCATTATTGTTTTCTATAGTAGTAGATTGTATAATTGCATTACTTGCTTTGTTGAGTCTTAGCTCACTAAAAGTATAAGCACCAATTAATTCCTCTTTAGTTTGTGCAAAATTTATAATTGGCAATAAAATAAAGAAAGCAGCTATTATATTTTTCAATTTATACATCTCAAGATTTTAGCAAATGTACTTAAAACAAGCTTGTTTTGTTTACTGTTTTACATGTCCCAATTTAAAACAAATATTACACAATTAAATTATTCCTATTTTTCAAATCTTCAGGATATATAATTTTTAAAAAAGGAATTTCCTGAAGATTAGATAATTGCTTATATACATTATGTGCATCGGCAATATATGTAGGGGAATTAAAAAGCAAAATAAAATCAATACTTTTTATT
>CAIWXG010000395.1 GCA_903916555.1 uncultured Bacteroidota bacterium | reverse complement strand
GCAATTGAACTTGCACCGGTAATAGTACCTGCATCAGGTAACGGATTAATTGTTACTGTTCTTGTTGCAGCATCTGTACCGCAACTATTGGTTACTGTATAAGATATTAAAGATGTACCCGCAGATACTCCGCTAACAACTCCACTCGTATTTACGGTAGCAACACCTGTTGAAACAGAACTCCAAGTACCACCACTTGTAGCATCGGTTAAAGATACTGTTGCTCCCGAGCATGCAATTGAACTTGCACCGGTAATAGTACCTGCATCAGGTAACGGATTAATTGTAATTGTTATTCTCGCAGTGTCTGAACTGCAAGAAGTGCTTACAATATACATAATCGTATCTGTACCTGCATTAACACCTGTTATCACACCGCCGGTAACCGTTGCATTAGTATTACTACTGCTCCATACCCCACCCGCAGTTACATCGCTTACAGTAAAAGTAGAACCTACACATACCGATGGTACACCAAATATAGTAATTGCTTTTGTAACTGTATCTGCACCACATAAATTTGATACTATATATCTGATAGTTGCAGTACCTGCCGCAACTCCACTAACAACACCACTGCCACTTACTGTTGCATTTGCATTACTACTGCTCCAAGTACCGCCAGTTATGCAATCTGCCAATGTTATGGTAGAACCTACATAAACACTGCCTGCACCCGTAATAGCACCTGCTGTAGGTGTAGTATTTGCAGTTACATTAACTGCGGTTGTTGTTATTGCACCATTTGTTGTTAATGCTCTACCATTTATTGTAGCACCGTTATTTATTAAAATAGCTGCATTATTACATACTATAGTACCATTAAATATTGAATTATTGTTTATTGTAGCTGCACCTTCTATTTTCCAATATACATTTTGTGCCTTTGTACCATTTACTAATAGTACACGTGAATTATTGGTTGTCGTGAATGCACCGTTTATTTGAATAACAAAAACAGCATTCGTATCCGCTTCAGCATCAAGGTAAAGAGTATCGGTAAGTGTGGTTGCTGCATTCAGTAAATATGTATGAGGTGTAAGAAGCAGATTATTACCGAATAAAGACGGACTCATTAATTGAATATCATAAGTTAAGCCACTAAGATAAGTATAGACAGTAGCTAAATCACTTGCGGCTGTGCCTGTAGAACCATCCGGTGTAAGATGTATAGCACCGTTAATTAAAGAACTTGTAAATCCGCTTGTTGTACCTACATTCGTACCAACATCACCGTTAAGTGTTGTAGAACCACTGTTAGAAACCGCACCGCTTGCAGAAAATATTGCATAACAGGCAACCGAAGCAAGTGTAGGTGCAGATGGTCCTGTTAATACGGAACTACCGCAACCTATTGGTGTATAGGCAATAATGCCATCAACCGAAACTGCACCTGTTGTAGATAATGCCCTACCTTCAAGCGAATCACCGGCACTCATATTAATAGCCGCATTATTTGCAATAACTGTACCACGCATAGTTGTTCCCGGTCCCATATCTACAAGACCTTCTACTTTCCAAAATACATTACAAGCCAACGCACCGTTTATCAATTTAACTTTAGACAATGTATTGGTAGATAAAGCCCCTTGTATCTGAAAAATAAAAACTGCATTCGCATTACCTTGTGCATCTAAATAAAGATTACCATTCAACGATGCCGCAGACAGCACCTTATATACACCTGCAATAAGGGTGTCACCACTACCTATTATTGATGTTATAATTGCAGTAGATGCCGTTGTATTCAGTGCATTGTATGCCGACAACAAATCGGTAGCACATAAAGCACTTGCCGCATCCATGTCGTGCATTACACCATTTACATTTGTAAAACCGAGACTGGCACCTGAATTGGTACCTACATTACCGCTGAGGTGGTTAACCCCTGTGCCAGCTACAGCCCCTATACTGGAAAAGAGGACAAAATTAGCAGCCGAACCTAAGCCGGGTGCTTGTGCTAGTAATAGTTTTGGCAACGAAAACAAAACAATTGTTAGTAAAACATTTACAAATTTTTTCAATTTAAGTAGATTATATGCGAAGGAACTTTCGCACAGGGCAAAGGTAGCCCCACCCCTATCTGTAGTAATTACACAACTTTTTGAATAACTTACATAATTAACGTAGTTGTTTTTTTAGGTGTTTAATATTGTAGTTTTTATGATTTAGTTGGCATTCACAAGAATACACTTATCTGGTTGTAAGCGTCTCACTTCGACCTAAAATAGCTCAAGCGCTTTGTGTCGGAAGCGAGATTGCATCCTGCAAAAAGGACAAAGCGAGATTCTTATATGTTTGTAGATTATATACTTTTGTTAAACTCTTTTCTTTTACCTACAATGGCATATTATTTGATTGAACTTATTTAAGACATACTTCCCAATAATAATGACAAAACAAATAAATATTATTATATTATTTAGTTTAATTTTTGTTTCCTGTAATAAAACCACACCTATACTTTCTAAAAAGGAAATTAATAAAAAAGTAGATTCAATAGTAAACATTAGAATAAAAGAAATAGATAAAGAGTCTGAAAGAGATTTAGAACATAGAATAAAGATAGAACTAAAAGTAAAGGCAGATTCTATAATTAATGCAAGAAATAATAAAACGATAAAAGATACCATACCCAAAAATGCTCAACTATTTAAATAATTACTGGTGTCAGAATCCAACTATACATATCCGGTTTTGTTTTTCGATGGTGTCTGTAAGTTTTGCGACAGTAAAGTAAACTTTATTATTAAACACGATAAAAAACAGCATTTCCGCTTTGCAACATTACAATCTGATATTGGAAAAAAAACAATAGAAATTGTAAATAATAAAAAACTGAATACAGATAGCGTTATTTTATTTTATGAAAATAATTATTTTATTAATTCTGCAGCAGTGTTTTATATATTCAAAATTATAGGCGGTTGGTGGTATTTGTTATATTTGGGTATCTATCTGCCTTCTTTTATTACTGATTTTTTTTATAAACTGTTTGCAAAATACCGTTACAAACTATTTGGTAAGTTGCCGGTATGTTCTGTGCCTACATCAGCTACTTTACATAGGTTTCTTTAAAATAATGAACTACATTTGTGATTTAATTTAAGTTTATTAAACAAATTTATATTTGCTTACTTGTTTTATAGAATTGTTTGCAAAATGTATTTGTTGAAATTTTGAAATTTTTTTGTATATTTATTATAAAAAGTACTCCTAAAATAGGATTATGCATCATTTAAAATTTATTATTGCAATTACCGGTTTTTTATTTTTGCCTTTCTTAAATTATGGGCAAGAGCTAACCTATTCTGCTTATGATAAATTTGATTATAGAAATGGTGATTATGCAGTAGTGGGTATGGTTGATGGCAAATTATTTAATTACAGAAGTACGGAAGATGATTATATGCTGGATGTCTATAATGACTCCATGCGTAAAATTGCCACCGTTTTACTTGATTTTTTTCCAAAGAAAATTTATCAAATTAGATTTATAGCTTATAGCGATAAGATTATAATTCTATATCAAGCATTAGAAAGTAATAAAGTTGTACAATATGCAGCCCTATTAGACCGCCAGGGTTTATTAAAAGGAAAACCGATTGAGTTAGGACATGTGAAAACGGGTATTTTAGGTGCTACTAAAACTTATTTTTCATCAGTTATTTCTGAAAACAAAAAGATATTTGCTATATATAGTACTAATGATAATGACAGAGAATTAGTACTGGATACAAAATGGCTTAATGATAGTCTTACAATTATAAAACGTAGTAAAGCATCATTAAAGGTTGATGATAAAATTGAAAGCGGCGAATTAAATATTGCTAATGATGGCACAATATATATGGCAGGGTATAAACCGGTAGGCAGCCAGAATTATGCAGAAACGTATGCTATCTTAAAACTAAACATGGGTGCCACAAAATTTGATTTTTTTAACTTGCCTTTAAATGAAAAGTTTGCAGCTAGTGGATATATGAAAATTGACAATTTAAATAATACAGTTTATTTCGGTGGTTTTTATTCTGAACATAAAAATGGTAGTTTTGATGGAGTTATTTATTCTTGTTTTGATATTGCTTCTAAAACATTTATGAATACAAAATTTATTCCTTTCGACCAGTCTTTAATAAACAATGCAGGTGCCAGACATGTTAATCATGCATTTGACAACTATGAAGTAAAACAATTGATAATAAAGAAAGATGGCGGTTTTGTTTTAATATCAGAAATACATTTTGTAAATACTAGAAGTAACTATACTCCTAGTCTAGGATATTATTCTTTTTATAGCCCACCAACAACAACAATGGTACGCGAATATCATTATAATGACATTATGGCATTGTCTTATAATAAAAATGGGGAAAAGGAATGGAATTCCTTTATCCCCAAAGAACAATATTCGCAAGAAGATGGAGGTGTTTTTTCTTCTTATGCATTATTAAATGCCGGTGGGTCTTTGGCTTTTTTATATAACGATTATAATAGAAACCATTCCAGAATTCAATTAGCTACCTTAGACGCTGATGGCAAAACAGATATTCGCCCGTTTAATATTGATGGAAACGATAATCCGGATTGGATTCCTAAAGCTGCTAAGCAAATAGGGTCTCGCGTATTAGTAATTCCATGCTTAAATAAAAAACAAATATGTTTCGCTAAAGTTGTATTTTAAATAATATATTGTGCTCCAGTTATTAAAAAACAATAACCCTTTTACTGTACTTATTCTGTTCATTTTTGCATTAATCGTAAAAATCCAGATATTAATACATCCTATACTGCCTTTGCCAATACCTAAACACTTAATGTATAATTTTGTACTTACAGCATTGGCATTTATATTTAAACAAAATGCATTTATATATTGTCTTTTTTCAGTAATATTAGTATTCATACAAGCACTCTATTTAAATAATATTTCGGTAAGGCATAAACTTTTTCATCGTTTTACTTTTGTACCTGCTTTTGTATTTGTATTAATGTCCACCTATGCACCTAATTTTTTACCTTTTAATGAAACGCTTATTATCAATTTTCTATTATTAGGTTCATTAGACATTATGTTTGGGTTCTCGCAAACCAATCAACCACGTAAACTTATTTTTAATGCAAGTATGCTACTATCTTTAGCAGTATTTTTTCAATTTACAATGTTGGCATTCTTTCTTTTGTTAGTAGTAGGCATGGTTTTATTTAGGTCTTTTAATGCAGGCGAATGGTCGGTGGCTTTAATGGGTTATTTAACACCTGTTTACTTTATTGTTTGTATTTTATTTTTAGTAGATAATCTTGCTTTTTTTTCTTCATTACGACATTTGGGTTTTTCACTTTCATTAGAAAACAAACCGAATTTGTATCAAATAATTTCGTTTTCTGGTATCTCACTTTTATTAATTTCGGGTATGTATGCAATGCAAATTAATATTGCAATGAGTAGTATTTATATTCGTAGAGATTGGACAGCAATTATTTTTTATTTTATTCTATCGCTTATTGCTGGATTTGTAACAGACTTTACAATTAAAAGTGCATGGTTAATTACCGTACCACCAATGAGTTTTATAATTTCGCATATTTTATTACTTGAAAAGAATAAACGTTTGAGTAACTTTATATTTTATTTGTCTCTTTTATTGTTGGTTTTTAATATTTGGGTAAATAAATAGAGTAGAGAAGTGTAATTTATATTTTGAAAAAATAATTTGTTTGTATGAAATTTGGAGTAATTGTTTTCCCTGGTTCTAATTGCGATAGGGATATGGTAAATGCTTTAAGCGATGATTTAAAACAAGAAGTAGTGATGCTTTGGCATAAAGACAATGACCTTTCTATGTTTACAACTGATGATTGTATTGTGTTGCCGGGTGGCTTTTCTTATGGCGATTATTTAAGATGTGGTGCATTGGCAAGATTTAGCCCAATGATGGAGCAAGTAATCAATTTTGCCGGTAGAGGCGGAAAAGTATTAGGGGTTTGCAATGGGTTTCAAATACTTTGCGAATCCGGTTTGTTACCGGGCGTTCTTTTGCAAAATGACCATCAACGATTTATTTGTAAAAATGTATTTATAAAAAGTAATTCAAAAGAAAATATTATAAGTAATCATATTGGCAATAAAGTATTAAAAATTCCAGTTGCACATAATGAAGGCAGATTTTATGCTAATACGGAAACAATTAAACAATTAACTGAAAATAACCAAATTATTTTTAATTATTGCGATGAATCCGGTGAAGTACATTTAGATTCTAATCCGAATGGGGCATTAAATAATATAGCCGGCATCTGTAATGCCAGTCGTAATGTATTTGGTATGATGCCACACCCGGAAAGAGCCTGCTCTAATGATTTACAAAATATAGATGGCAGAGGCATTTTAATGGCATTAACACATAGAAATTAATAGATTTATTTTATGCTATTGGCAGCTTTAATATTCATACATATTTAAAATCTTAATTTAAAAAAATAATGGTTGCCCCCATATTTTTGAAAGATTATTATAGTTCAATTCTGTTATAATAAACAATTTAGTACTCTATTAACTTTGTAAGTTTTAAATTTGATAATTAGATTTTTGGAGTAAACATTATATATAAATTGAATTAAATGAAACAATTTTTTCAAATAAGCATTTTTGCTTTCCTTTTTATTTTTGCTTCTACCGATTTAATGGGTCAGATAATTGCTGACCCAACCACTTTTACTTATGAGGCAAAAAAAATAAAAGACCATGAATATAAACTTATTTTTCATGTTAAGTTAAAAAAAGATTGGCATATATGGTCTTTACATCCGGGTGGCGACGGTATGCAAATATCTCCTTCTTTTGTATTTGATGCAAACCCTAACTTTAAACTAATAGATAGTGTTACAGAACATGGCAAAGCTATTACTGGGCCTATGGATGGAGTTGATGGTAATGTAACCCGTTTTGAGAACCAAGTTGATTTTTTTCAGATCGCTAAAATAACAAATAATACAAGAATTAAAGGCAATATAACGTATCAGGTATGTGATAACAGTATGTGCCTACCACCCAAAACGAAACCTTTTGCAATTGATATAACCGATGCAGGTGGTAAAATAGATACCAATACTATTATTGCTAATACAACCAATATAGATAGTGTAAATAAAAAAGATAGCACGCAAAAATTAGCAATCGGCAACACGGATTCTTTAAATAAAAAGATTGCTTTAAATACCGATGTTAAGAAAAATAATAATAAGGATACACAAAAAGACGCACCTGAAAAATCTTTATTGATGTTATTTATCATCAGTTTCGGATTAGGAATAGTTGCTGTATTTACACCTTGTATTTTCTCAATGATACCTATTACGGTTAGTTTCTTTACTAAAAGGAGCAAAACGAGAGCTGAGGGAATTAAAAATGCACTTTATTATTCATCGTCAATTATTATTATTTTTACTGTATTAGGGGTTGTAATTTCAGCAATATGGGGTTCTGCACAATTAAATACATTGGCAACCGATTGGAGGGTTAATTTATTTTTCTTTGCATTATTTGTTGTCTTCGGCATTTCCTTTTTAGGTGCATTCGAAATATCCTTGCCAAGTTCTTGGACCAATGCAACCGATTCTAAAGCAGGGGTAAGTAGTTTTGGTGGTATTTTCTTTATGGCACTCACTTTAGTTATTGTCTCTTTTTCTTGCACAGGGCCTATTGTTGGTGGTTTGCTGGTAGAAGCGGGTAAAGGAGGTATTGCAGGCCCTGCAATTGGTATGCTTGGTTTTTCTACCGGTTTGGCTTTACCTTTTGCTTTGTTTGCAATTTTCCCGGGTTTGGTAAATAAGTTAGCACAATCGGGTGGGTGGCTTAATCAGGTAAAAGTGGTTTTAGGTTTTATTGAATTAATGTTTGCACTCAAATATTTGTCTAATGCAGATTTAGCACAAGGATGGAGATTATTAGACCGTGAAATTTTTCTTGCTATATGGATAGTTCTTGCCTTAATGCTTGGCGTTTACCTTATGGGGTGGTATAAACTATCGCATGACGATGAAACACCTAAAAACATCTATGGACAAGAATATGTGGGCATTTTTAAGTTGTTTTTGGCAGTCACATTTTTTGGTTTTGCAGTATATCTAATTCCCGGTATGTGGGGCGCACCTTTAAATGGTGTTAGTGCATTTGTACCGCCAATGGGTACTTTTGATGCATTTGGTGGAGGTGGAAATAAAAATGCACAGCCAAGTGCAGCAACAGTAGGGGATAGACCAGTTAAATATGTAACAGAATTTGAAATTTACGAACCACAAGTAGTAAAAGATTTTGGTTTAATTACTTATTACGATTATGATGAAGCGATTACTGCTGCAAAAAAACAAAAGAAACCTATAATGCTTGATTTTACCGGTATTAATTGTGCCAACTGCCGTAAAATGGAATCTCATGTTTGGTCTAATCCCGAAGTGGCTAAATTGATGAAAGAAGAATTTATTATAGTTTCTTTGTATTGCGATATGAATCGGATTGTATTACCCAAAGAGCAACAATATTTCTCAAAAGACTTAAACCAGCAAGTAGCAACATTAGGAAATAAGAACGCTGATTTGCAGGCAAGTAAGTATAATTCTAATCAACAACCCATTTACTTTTTTGTAGATGAAAACGGTAATAAATTGGTAGATGAGGGCTATTCTTATAACCCCGATGCTCAAAAATTCGTAGCTCATTTACAAAAAGCAGTATCTAATTACAAAAAAACTCACTGATTTTAAGTATAAGGTATGTATTTTAAACATTTGTCTATTATCGTTTTTTTAGTATTCCTAATTATTTTTAATAATAGTTGTTCTAATAATACTAATCCTAAACAAACGGCTATTATTATAGACAGTATTGAAAATGCTACTATTAATTATAATAAAACAAATAAAAGAATAGTTGATAGTGCCATTGCAGCAAAAAAGATAAATGACTTAAATTCAATAAGTTGCGATAGCTGTCTTCATTTGTTACTATTATCTTCTGAAATAGAAACAGAGCTAAAAAATAAATCATGTAGAGCAGATGGTATTGAAAATAATATTTTGTTATTAAAGATTTATCATGAGAATGAAGCAGAACCGGGTGCTTATGTTGAAGCAGTAGATGCATGGTTAAACATAGACCTGACTACTAAAAAATTGCTTAAAGTTATGATATCAGATGGCACCTCCTTACCTATAAAATGTGATGAACAAGTATTAAACCATTATATTTCACATTGTGTAAATGCAAACATGTAACAATAATATTGTAACCTTACTATGGAAAAAAAACAGATTATTAAAAAAAATAAATGTATTGTTTGTAGATATTCTCGGTAATTTAGAATCTAAAATTACAGTAAACACTATTGCTGAAGATATTATTGAATGGAATTCATTAAACCACATTATTTTAATGGCTACAATAGAAGAGCAATTTAAAATAAAATTTAATGACGAGGAACTTTATAATCTAAAAAATATAAACGAAATTGTAGATAGAATACAATACTATTTATGTGCAACAATATGATATAAATTATTTCATATATTATTTTATTATTTTTTAAAATATCTCTCTTTCGGGAAATTCCAATTAAACAATAAAAATTTATTTAGAAATTCTATATGTAGGTAGCCCTCATGCCTGCCAATTCAGGCATGGCTTAATATGATAGCTTATCGAGCCTTATAATGAGGAGATTCCGCGAAGTGCGGAGTGACGGTCAACGGTGGGCTTTCTATTTTCTATTTTTTACTTGGTTAGTCAATTCATTTTATTAACAGTATATTGAAATTTTTATGTTGTGTATTTTTTACATAATTAATTAAACAAAAGGCACTTATAATAAATAAATATATTTATTTATTATAAGTGCCTTTTGTTTAATTAATTATG
>CAIWXG010000394.1 GCA_903916555.1 uncultured Bacteroidota bacterium | reverse complement strand
TAATGAAACCAAATCAACTTTTCTTTTAAAAATTGCTTCCAGTTCATAAGCAAGGTCTATAAACTCAATACCTATCGGTTTGCTGAAATCAAAAACAATATCTATATCAGATTCATTCGTAAAGTCGTCCCGAACCACAGAGCCAAATAAGCCTATTGTACTCACACCATACTTTGTAACCAATGTTGGTTTTATTTCATGCAGCTTCCTTTGTATTGTATCTAAGCAATCCATAAAGTAAAGATAAACGTATTTCAATTACTTCCCGATACAAAATTTACTAAATATGTAATCAAGTGTATCTTCATTGGTAACAACCCCTGTTATTTCTCCTAAATAATAAAGACATCTGCGTATGTCTAATGCCAAAAAATCACCTGTTATGGCAGTATCTAATCCGGTTTTAATATCATATAACGATTTTAGAACCTCTTGCAATGCATTGTAATGGCGTGCATTGGTTATAATAGTACCTTCTTGTTTTATTGTTCCGCTCACAACTTGTTGATAAAATGCTTGTTTTAATTCTTTAATATTTACTTTGTTCCTGGCAGAAATGAAAAGGATACTATTATAAAGCAAAGCATATTCTTGTCTTAAATATTCTTCATTGGTTTCGTCTATTTTATTGCCTACCAATAGATATTTTATATTTTTGGTATCAAATTCAGCTTTTTTGTGTGCAAGTATTGCGGGTTCGGTCTCATCATTTACATCAAATAAATAAACAACAATATCGGCTTTATTTATGGCTAAGTGGCTCCGTTCTATACCTTGTTTTTCTATTTGGTCGCCTGCATGGTCTCTAATACCTGCAGTATCTATCAACCTGAAAAGAACACCATTAATATTCAATGTTTCTTCAATTGTATCTCTTGTTGTGCCGGCTATTTCACTTACAATTGCTCGTTCTTCATTAAGCAACGTATTTAATAAAGTACTTTTGCCTGCATTAGGCTTGCCACTAATAGCCACTTTTACACCGTTTATAATCACATTTCCCAAACTAAAAGAATTGATTAGTTTATTTGTTTCAATTATAAGGTGCGTAATTAAATCATAAAAACGGGTACGGTCGGCAAACTCTACATCTTCTTCGCTAAAGTCTAATTCCAATTCTATTAAGGCACTAAATTGTATTAGTGTTGCTCTCATTTGTTGCAAATCTTGTGTAAAACCACCTCTTAAATGGTGCATAGCTGCCCTATTTGCAGTTTCAGTTTGTGCTGCAATAAGGTCTGCAACTGATTCAGCCTGAGTAAGATCTAACTTTCCATTCAGGAAAGCTCTCTGGGTAAATTCGCCAGGTTTTGCTAACCTAGCACCCTTTAATATGCATAAATTAAGTACCTGTTCCAATATATAATTAGAACCATGACAACTAATTTCAATTATGTCTTCACCTGTATAGCTTTTAGGTGCTTTAAAGATACCGATAACAACTTCATCAATAATTTGGGACTCGATGCTTATTCTGCCAAAATGCAAAGTATGAGTAGGAACTGAATTTAGATTTTTACCAATAAAAATTTTAGTAGAAATAGTAATAGCATCAATACCGCTAATACGAATCACACCAATAGCACCCTCCCCAGGTGGTGTTGATATAGCTACTATGGTATCTTTATGTGTATGCATGTGTTATATGTGTGGTAGGGTTTTATCGGAAAATAGTGCATTTTCATAATACAAAATTCTTTACCTCTATTTTCATATTTCTATAAATATAAGGCAAAAGTAACATAAAATGATGGAAAGGAAATAGGCAATCCCCAAAATAAAATATTACACTACTTACATATATAATCAGAATTAAAATAAAAAATTAAAGATTAATAAGCTATGTATAAAAAAATAGTTCTTAAAAACTTGTTTGCTAATTATTTTTATGTAAATTTATCATTAAATTTTTATAGTAAGAATCTATCATTCTTTAATAATCAACGTATGAGTACATTTTTAAGTCAAAATAGGTATCGTAATAGCTTATTATATATAATAATGCTTACCTGTTTTGGTATTAATAATGTCTATGCACAAATAAGTGTTACTCCCCATAGGTCTGCACTGCAATTAGCAACAAAATTAACCGGCCCCGGAGTAAGTGTTTTTAATGCTACTTTAAACTGTGCCGATACTGCAAATGGTATTTTTGTTGTTACTAGCAGCAATTTAGGTTTAGACAGTGGTATTGTGCTTACAAGTGGTATTGCATCATCATCTTCTATTACAGGTTCAGTAGGTGTTAATGTTCTATCCGGTCATGCAGTAGATGTACCTAGTAATTTTGCCAGTTATGGCAATGGTACACCAGGCGACCCTCAGTTAGATTTACTTTTAGGTAGCGGCATTTCCAGTTATGATGCATGTGTTTTAGAGTTCGACTTCAGACCGGTTGGTGATACTGTAAGATTTCAATATGTTTTCGGGTCGGAAGAATATACCAATTTTACTTGTTCTAATTTTAATGATGTTTTTGCATTTTTTATTTCTGGTCACGCTTATGGCACCGGGCAAAATATTGCTTTAGTACCCGGCACAACTATTCCGGTGTGTATTAATAGTGTTAATTGTGGTGCAACAGGTTCTTTTTTCACCTCTACTTGTGCTGCTTTAGGCACAGGTTCTCCGTTTTGTAGTTATTACGTTAATAATGATAGTGGTACAACGGTTACTTACGATGGTTTTACATCAGTTTTATCTGCCGTTGCAGCGGTAACTCCATGCGATACATACCATTTGAAAATTGCAATTGCCGATGCTTCCGATGATATTTTAGATTCAGGCGTGTTTTTAAAAGCCGGAAGTCTTCGCTCTAATGTTCCCAGTATTATATCAAATGGGTTGTTTGATTCCACTTTTGGCTCTTACTTTTATTGTGTAAGAGACTGCAATCCCGCTGAAATTATTTTTTCAATTCCGGTACCACAAGGTAGCAATACAACCATACACTACTCTATTGGCGGTAGTGCTATTAATGGCCTCGACTATACTACAATAGCCGATAGTGTAATAATACCGGCAGGCAGCCTTACCGATACAGTACACATTCATGGTTTAAGCTCAACAACTTCAACAGGTACAAAGATTCTTACTATCTATTTAATTTCTACAACAAATTGCTCCGGAGTTTCGTCTATAATAGACAGTGCGAAAATATTAATTGTTGATTCCTTAAGTTTACATATTTTAACCCCGGATACTGCAATATGTATTAATCAATTGGTGGACATTAGAGCATCAGGTACTGTCGGTGCTGTTTATTCTTGGAGTCCGGGGGCAACACTTAATGATTCTACTTTGTTAAATCCTATTGCTACTCCTATCTTTGGAACTATATACACACTAACAGAAACATTGCCTAATTCCGGTTGCCCAACAGTTAGCCGCCATTTAGATATTGAAATTCAAGCACCGCCACCAACAGAATATTTTACCAAAATAACATGTAAGGGTACTCATCTACCTGTAAATATTAAGCATGTTTCTGATTCATTTACCTATACTTATTTATGGACACCAGCAACATATCTAAATAACCCAACAGTAGGCGACCCAATAATTACCCCTACCGATACGGGTACGTTTATTTACTCTGTTTTGGTATCTACTTCAGCAGGTTGCTTTAATTTCGATACTGTTACACTTATTTCAACACCCGGCATTTCTATTGCGGTTAACCCTATAATAGCTACTATAAAATATGGCGAGCATATACAATTGAATACTATTAATAATTCTATCTATGAACTACTTTATATGTGGATACCTGATGACGGAACATTATCTAATCCCAATATAAATAATCCGGTTGCTACACCAACCGATACTACCTTATATACTGTAATTGCTATGAATAGTTTTGGTTGTACCGATACTGCACATGTAATCATTAATATAGATTACAATGTTAATGACATAATACCTACAGCATTTACGCCAAATGGTGATGGTTTAAATGATATTTTTAGGGTTGTAAATTTAAAGTATCAAAAATTGATAGACTTTAGGGTCTTTAATCGTTGGGGGAAACAAATCTATCAAACAATTAATCCTGATGCCGGTTGGGATGGTAATTATAAAGGTGAACCTCAAGACCCTGGTGTATATTATTATATGGTAATATTAGGTAAGCCGGATGGCACACAAAAATATTATTCGGGAGATGTTACTTTAATTAGATAAATCTTGATTTTATATAAAAAATAATCGGGACAAAGTTAACATTTGCCCCGATTATTTGAAATCAAAAAAATTAGATACCTCTTCTTTTATTTTCCTTTTCTATTAAACCCATCTCTCTACTTGTCTGTCCGGCAACCGATGTGTTTTCTTCTGCCCTACGCATAAGGTATGGTACTACATCTTTTACAGGGCCATAAGGTAAATATTTGGCAACATTAAATTTTTGAGCTGCAAGATTAAACGAAATATTGTCGCTCATACCAAACAGTTGCGAAATATAAACTCTATTGGTATTGGGTGTTATATTATTATCAATCATGTAATTAACGACTTTCAAACAAGAGTTTTCATTATGTGTACCTAAAAACAAAGATAATTTATCTAAATTTTGCAAACATACATAAGCAGCTTCGTCATAGTCTCTGTCTGTAGCAGCTTTATTAGGTTGTATCGGGTCGGCATAACCCATTATTTTTGCTCTCTCTCTTTCTTTTTCCATATAGGCACCCCGTACTAATTTGGCACCCAATATATAAGCTTTGGCAGCAGCCGTTTTTATATTATCTATTAAGTAAGGTAATGTACCATGGCAATACATTTGATAGGTATTAAATATAATAGCTTCTTTCGTATTATATTTCTCCATCATTCGCTCTGTAAGCTGATTTACACCTTCTACTATCCAGGTTTCTTCGGCATCAATAAGCACCATAATATTTTTTGAATGGGCAGCACCACAAATTTCATCAATTCTATTATGTACTCTTTGCCATTCCAATTCTTCATTTTGAGTAAGTGTAGTACCCGAATTTATTTTTTCTAACAGAGCAAAACGAGCAAAACCGGTAACTTTTAAGCTTATAAAAGGAATATGTTCTTGTGATGCTGCGTAATTGATTGCTTTTATAAATTCAGGCACTGCTTTATCAAAGTCTTCCTCACTTTCTTTACCTTCTACACCATAATCAAGAATTGTATTTACATTGTAGTCGCCAATTCTGTTAGCAGTATCAGCAGCTTCTGCAAGAGTTTCACCGCCGCAAAATTGTTTAAATAAAGTTTTTTTTATAAGACCTTTTATAGGTAGCTGCATAGATAAAGCAGCTTTAGTCATTTTTATACCCAAGCCGGTAAGAGCCGGTGAGCCTAAACAAGAAAAAAGAAACGCTGCACGTTTCATTTCCGGATTACTGCGATATTTAAAAGCAATTTCTGTATTATTAAAATCAGGTAGCATATATAAAAATTAGGATTTGCAAAGGTAATTTTAATTAGTAAATATAGACTGATATTTGTCATCTATAAAACCTAATTATATACAATAGTATTTTTTATAAAAAGTAGAAACACTTAATTAATAACCCTATAAAATAAATTTTTAGCTAATATATAATGTGTGTATAGACAATTATGAAGCTAAAAAAGCATAAAAAATAAATATGAAGAAAAAAAATAAAAAAAAATTGTGGAAAGTAATTTTTTTATTTAAAAAGAACTTAACTTTACGGTCAATTAATTATTAATTTTAAAAAACTTACAAATGAAAAAATTATTTTTACTTTTTACAATTGGCTCTGCTGCTATTTCACTTAATGCACAAGAGTTACAAACAAGAAGTCTTGTTTTTAATCAGCAAGCAATAGCTAACCAAAATGCACAAGCATTGCCAAAAAGTTCGGATTTTCGTATTGTACCGGTATCAACAAACGGTCTTTTAAAATCTTCAGAAAGAACTACAACAGGTGGTGGTAGTCGTTGGTATAGTTATATTGAAAATTTAGAAGGACAATCAGGACCAATGGTTACTACTTTGGGTTCTGCAAACATTCAATATTCTTTATGGCCGATTTGGAAAGATACAACTGCACAATTTGGTTATATACCTACAGGAGGTAGTGCTACTTATTATTATAATGGTTGGACTTCACTTGGCGAGGCATTTGACCCATTTGCACCTTCTTATAATGATTCTAATGTTTACACTACAACAAGTACAAATCATGTAATTAAAGTTGCATCAACAAACGCATACACTATTGACTCAGTAGGTATTCTAGGTTCTTATATGCGTAATAATGCAAAGCCATTGGTTGTTGATACGCTTCGCTTAGTATTCGTAACAGGTAATGGTAGCCGTACTGCTAGTGATTTAGGTACAAGTTATTTCGGTTGTGCAGCTGGTGCAACTACAAGTTTCCCACTAACTCCGTATGGTATTGATACTCTTAATTTCTTAGATATGAAATATGATAGTATCCATAACCGTGCTGATAGTTTATTTGGTGGTACATTACCGGTAATTGTAAATATTCCATTAACTGCTGCTGATACTTCAAGCAATTGGGGTAGAAACATTGCTGTAAGCGTACCTTGTGCTCCAGGTTATGTACCAGCTGTTTCTTACAGCTTCATAAGTGGTGATGCTACATACCATGCAGGTGATACTGTACAAAGAGCTGATGGTTCTTATAAATATGGTATCTTCATGCCAATCATTGGTTACCATGGTACAGCAACTGCTGCTTCTTGGCCTCAATATTCTGCAACCGACTTTAACTGCGGTTACTGGAAAAGTAATGGCAAAAGAACATGGAGTGCAGGTTGGGCAAATTCTTATGTTCCTTTATGGGCATGGTCAACTTCAAGCGGAACAGCTGCTTCAGTTTGTCAATATGTAGATATGGCATGGCATGTTAATTGCGGTACTTGTAATTATACTAATTTGGTTATAAATGCCGTACCTGTAGTTAACAGTACAATTAATTCAGTAAAAGCCTTCCCTAACCCGGCTTCAAACGAAGTTAGAGTTTCTTATACTTTTAATCAAAATACGGATGCTACAGTTATTCTTACTAATATCATAGGTCAAGAAGTAGCTTCTCAAAATTTAAATAATGTAATTAACGGCACTACTACATTTAATACTACTAACCTTGCAGGTGGTGTTTATATGTACACAGTTAAAGCAAATGGCGAAACAACTACCGGTCGTGTTGTAATTGCTCATTAATACTATTATTTCTCAATTTACCAAAAGGGATAACACTTATTGTTATCCCTTTTGTGTTTTATACAATACTAAACTGATATTAATCAGTAGAAAAAGACAAAAAACTTTTTGCTGTAAAGTAGAAGTCATGTTAAAACTCATTACTTTTGCTTTATTAAATAATCTAAAAAAGAAGTAATGAAAAAAATAATTTTACTTTTCACAATGGGATTAGCTTATACTGCGGTTAATGCACAGTATGCCCATAATCTAATGACAACCGGTAATATGAAGAAAACGGTTGCAGCAAGTTCTGAAAGAGCAAGAGTTGTTTCACCGGAATCAGTACATTCAGGGGCAAGAACTACTGCTACATCATTTTGGGCTGAGAATTGTGGAACAGGAACATCTAGTTCTTTGCCTACCGGCTGGACAACAGGTGTTATGCCCGGCTACACAGTTGGCAATTGGAAATGGGCAGGTGCTGCCACTACCGGTTCTTATAGCATAGGTGTTCTTAATTCTACAACATCAGCTAATGGCTGGTTAGTATTCGATTCAGATTCTTTGGGTGCAAGCGGTGGTGGTTCAAGCATACCTTCAGGTTGGGCACAAGCACCTGTACAAAATTGTACAAGCCATACGCATGTTGGCCTTACTTTTCAGAATTTATATAAAAAATACAACGATTCTTGTTTTATCTATGTAAGTAATTCCAGTGCTACATTTGCAGCAAGTACCTATACAAGATTTGCAGTATTACCTAACAATACATTAGCCGGTAACGGTGAATTAGCTAACCCTACAACAGCTAGAATTAATATTACATCGGTAGCGGCAGGACAAGCAACTGTTTATATCCGTTTTGTATGCGAAGGCGGTGTTGCAGGTGGTGGCTATAACTGGATGGTTGACGATATTAACTTAGTTGACCTAGATATTACTGACCCAGCTATTGCAAGCTCCTTTATTTGGATGCCCGATGCAACTGCCGAAAATAGTTCTGTTTTCAACACTCCTTTACAATTTTTAGATAGTATTTATCCGGTTACATTGTTATCTAATTATGGTTATAATGCAGCATCAGGGGTTGTAAGCAATTCACAAATATTCAAAAACGGTTCATCCGTATATTCTCAAAGTTCTACTTATGCTTCTCTTGTAGGTGCTGCTTATGATTCTATTGTACAATTTGCAGGTTATAAAATTATTGATACCGGACATTATGTATGTGCAAATAGTACTACATTCGTAGGAGATGGCGACCTTACAAATAATCACGATACAGCACGATTTGTAATCACAGATACTACATGGATGCAAAACCAAGGCAATTTTACAGGCAGCTATTCTTGCTTTAAATCAGCTGCACCTGCGGGATGCTTTTTTAATGGTGTTCGTTTCGATGTTCCTTCAAATGTTGTCGGTGATACTATTTCAGGCTTTGGTGTAGCATTTAACGGTACAAGTTTACCAACAGGTTCGGGCAAAGTAAATATACAACTTTATCAAGCACAACAATCAAGTACATCTTGGAGTTTTGTTGGTGCTACTGTACCAAGAGCAATAGTTGGTGGCGATATTTCCGGTACATCTTCATTAGTTTGGGCTGATTTCCGTACCGACCCATCTAATTTACTTATTTTAAATCCGGGTTGGTCTTATATAGCAGTAATACAAATGCAAGGTGTTTCAACAGACCTTTCCGTATTATCAACAGGCTCTCCTAACGCAACCGGTTTCTGCGGTTATTTTGGTGCTCAGGATACATCAAGCAATGATGGAAATAATAATTTCTCTCATGGCTCGCGTGCAGTTGGTATCGAACCAATACCTGCTATTAGAATGTATTTCGGACATATACCTTTAGGTGTTAATGATATTAATTTTATAAACAAAGTTGGTGATGCATATCCAAATCCTTCAAATACTAATTTTACTGTACCTTTCAATTTAAGCAGAGATGCAAAAGTTACAGTTACATTATCTAATATGATAGGACAGGTTGTAGAAACTAAAAATATTACAGCTATTGCAGGTCAAACAACAAAAGCAACATTTGAAACTGCAGCTTTATCTGTAGGTGTTTATGTTTATACCGTTGAATGTAATGGTTTAAGATCAACAGGTAAAATTTCAGTTATGCATTAATTGATTTTGTAATTATAAAAAAGTAAAGGGTGGCTAAATAGCTGCCCTTTACTTTTTTATAAAAAGGAGGAAGTTTATATATATTTTTAAAAATACAAAATATATAAAGCTAAGTAAATCTACAATTTAGGCTATTATTTATTTCTTTTAATAACCCTATTTCAATTAATTATCAATAAGAAAAAACCTAATCCTTTTGTTTTTCAAAACAATATTCTATTATTGCAATTCAAAGGTCTGAATTTAGACTTTAAATAAAACAAAGAGAATGGCAAAAAACCTGTTGATAGTAGAGTCTCCGGCAAAAGCTAAGACTATTGAAAAGATACTTGGCAGTGATTTTGAAGTAAAATCATGTTATGGTCATATTCGTGATTTGGAAAAAGAAGATATGGGAATAGACCTAAAAAACGGCTATAAACCTAAATATATAATATCTGAAGATAAAGAAAAAGTAGTAAAAGAATTAAGGGCATTAGCTAAAAAAAGTGATGAAGTATGGCTAGCAACGGATGAGGACCGTGAAGGAGAAGCTATAAGCTGGCATTTATGCGAAGTTTTGGGTTTAGACCCATACCTAACAAAAAGAATCGTTTTTCATGAAATTACAAAGCCCGCAATACTAAATGCTGTAAGCAAACCACGCACTGTAAATATGGACTTGGTAAATGCGCAGCAAGCACGCCGTATCTTAGACCGTATAGTAGGCTTTGAGTTATCGCCTGTATTATGGCGAAAAATGAGTATGCGCAATAATTTATCAGCAGGTAGAGTACAATCGGTTGCAGTTAGAATTATTGTAGAACGCGAGCGTGAAATTACACGATTCAATTCTGTGAGTAATTTTAAAGTTGAGGCATCCTTTAATGCACCAGATATAAATAAAAAGAAAGTTGTTTTTAAAGCAGAAAGTTCTGAAAAAATAAATGATGCAATCGGAGCTGAGGATTATTTGAAGAGATGCATCAATGCAAAGTATTCTGTAAAAGATGTACAAGTAAAACCGGCTAAAAAATCGCCTGCTGCACCTTTTACAACTTCAACAATACAACAAGAAGCAAGTAGGAAATTAGGATATTCTGTTTCTAAAACAATGCTTATAGCCCAAAAGTTATATGAAAACGGTTATATAACTTATATGAGAACTGATTCTACCAATTTGTCTGAAACAGCAATTGATGGAATACGTATGGCTGTTACCTCTCAATACGGTGAAAAATACCATCAACAAAGAGCTTATAAAACTAAAAACGACTCAGCACAAGAGGCACACGAAGCTATACGACCTACAGATATGAACACGCTTTCTGTACCTGAATCAGATAACAATCGTTTATATGAACTTATTTGGAAACGAACAATGGCTTGCCAAATGGCAGATGCACAAATAGAAAGAACAATAGCAAAAATTAATATTTCTACACAACCCGATGTTTTAACTGCAACCGGAGAGGTATTACGTTTTGATGGTTTCCTTAAAGTATATACCGAAGGACACGATGAAGAAGACGAAGAAGAAGGCAGTGAAGGTATGTTACCACCATTAGTAGCAGGACAAGTATTAGAAATGCTTAAAATAACTGCATCAGAACGGTATTCTCGCCCTTTACCCAGATTTACAGAGGCATCATTGGTAAAAAAACTGGAAGAGTTAGGCATAGGAAGACCTTCTACCTATGCACCTACAATTAGTACTGTGCAAGCAAGAGGTTATGTAGAAAAAAGAGATAAGGAAGGCGTGCAACGAATACTACAATTGCTAACACTGCAACAAGAACAAATTAGTAAAACCACATTAAGTGAAAACTTCGGAGCAGAAAAGAGTAAACTTTTCCCAACTGATTTAGGAATGGTTGTAAATGATTTTTTAAGAGAACATTTTACTAAAATATTAGATTTTGATTTTACAGCAAGAATTGAAGAAAAGTTTGATGATATAGCTGAAGGTAAACAAATATGGAACAAAATGATTGATGATTTTTATCATCCGTTTCATGACAGTGTTACACATACTATTGAAAATGCAGGAAGAGCAAAGGGTGAACGTGAATTAGGTTTAGACCCTGCAAGCGGTAAAATGGTTACAGCACGCTTAGGACGGTTTGGCCCTATGGTACAGATTGGTGTAGTTGCAGAAGGTGAAGAAAAGCCGAGATTTGCCAAATTAAGAGCCACCCAAAGCATAGAAACCATAAACCTGCAAGAGGCTTTAGAATTGTTTAGATTGCCTAGAAATATAGGCAAATTAGAAAATGAGGATATTACAGTTAACATCGGTAAATTTGGACCTTATGCACAGCATACAGGGCAATTCTATTCCTTAAAAAAAGGTATGGACCCTTATACAGTTGAAATTGAGGAAATAGTACCATTAATAGAAGAAAAACGAAAAAATAAAGCAGAAAGCGAAATAAAAGTATTCGAGAAAGAAAAAATAAGAATATTAAACGGTCCTTATGGTCCTTATATAAAACAAGGTTTACGCAACTATAAAATTCCTAAGGAAAAAATTGAAAATGCAGCTAAACTTACAATTGAGGAAGTAAAAGCAATTATAGAAGAAGTAAAAGCGAATCCACCGAAAAAAACAGGAGCAGCTAAAAAAGGGAAAAAGTAATATATGGCGTTAAATAAAGAGATAGTAGCACTTATTCAACTTATTGACGACCCGGATATGGAAGTTTTTGAAGCTGTAGCTACAAAAATTTTATATTTAGGAAAGGAGATACTGCCAAATTTGGAACAATTATTGGAAGTTACTATTAATGAGACAGTACAAAGCCGTGTTGAATTGCTTATATGGAGAGTAAGATATAGTGATTTGGAAAAGGATTTTTTGAAATGGGCAAGTGAAAAAAATCCTGATTTATTAAGTGGTGCTATTTTGGTAGCCCGTTTTCAATATCCCGACTTAAATAGTAAGAATATTATAGCTCAAATTGAACAAATAAGGCGTAATGTTTGGCTTGACCATAATAATTACCTTACACCATTAGAGCAAGTAAATGTACTAAATAGCATTATATATAGTTATTATAAGTTGCAAGGGAATGAATTGACTACACGCGAGCCAAATTATTTTTTTATTAATAAGGTACTGGAAAATAAACAAGGGAATGCCTACTCTATCAGCATTATTTTACTTTCCATTTGTGAGATGCTTGATATTCCTATTTTTGCTATAGACATACCTCGCCAATTTTTGCTTGCATATATAGATACTTTACATACTTTTTCACCTTCACGTATTAAAGAAATGCAGCAAATACAATTTTATATCGACCCGGTAAATGGTGTAGTTTTTACACAAAAAGATGTAGAAATGTATTTACGAAAAATACATGCTGAAAAGCAAGAATATTATTCTTTACCATTAAGTAATAAGAGAATAATTTATAAAATGATGGAAGAACTGGCACAATGTTACCGCTATTGTAGGCAAGAACATAAAGCAAATTCAATTTCAGAGCTTATGAAATTAATAATTGACGAAGCTAATGCTTAATCTTTTTTATATATTTTAAAGAATCATAGTAATTAGATAATTGTATAGTTCTTGTCTTAACAATATTTATTCTACTGTCTGCCCTTGTTTTACACCATTGATAAGTTGTATTATTAAACATATTATCAAAAGATTTGTACTCTGCATCTCTAAAAGCTAACCATGCAGATTGAGCATGCTTAAATGCAGTTTTGTCTTTAGATAATTTTAAAGATTTTAATACACCGTTAAAAGCTTTATTCATTTCTTTTTCCCAATCTGAT
>CAIWXG010000393.1 GCA_903916555.1 uncultured Bacteroidota bacterium | reverse complement strand
GGGCCCTTTACCAGCTATTGTAGATATAATACCTGAGGTACTAATTTTCCTTACAGCCCCATTGGCATAATCAGCAATATACATATTACCTGCAACATCCATTGAAATATCACATGGGCTTATTTGAGCCAGAGACGCAGCACCTCCGTCTCCACTATAACCATCAATTCCAATTCCAGCTATTGTAGTTACTATACCCCTGGTATCAATTTTCCTTACAAAGCTATTGCCATAATCTGCAATATACAATTCCCCATTAGGTGCATAAAACACTTTTTGCACTAAATTCAATTGTGTAGCTGTAGCCTGTAAATGATCACCATTATAGCCATTTACACCAGTTCCTGCAATTGTGGTAATTATCTGGGAATTTCCTGCAAATGATGATGCCAAAAAAGATGCAAAAATTATAAAAAAAAGATTTTTCATGGTATTTATTTAGAGTTTATTAAATATTGTTTTAAAATTAAATCTGCTTCCTTTGCTATCAGTCAATTGAAGCATATAAACTCCAGAAGTAATATTACTTAATACAATTTGAATCTTGTTAACATCAAATGTATATTTGTTTTCATAAACTACTTTACCTATTCCATCAATAATTTGCACATTTACCATTTCATCATCTGTTAATTTTTGGCGTATTTCGAAGCTCCCATTATTTGGATTTGGATATAAGCTATAGCTCTGTTCTTCATGGGTGGCTGTTGATTTTTTGTCATTTCCGGCAATTGACTTCCTGTTGGCACACCATTGGCAGGTATCCATTACTGCTGCTGAATCATCGCAATAATCGCTAAATGACCCTGGGTCATCATGCACCACCCTCCACAAACTTCGGGCTTCATGTATTATATTACCATCACGGTAAGGGCAGAGGTTAGCTAGGTAGTTGAGCTGGCAGGTATCAGCTACAGATAATACCCCATGCAAATAACGTGTATATATTTTATAAAAGCTTAAATAATTAACTACTATAGGGTCAGCCGCGGCATTGTCGGCCATTAAAACCCCAGTTACGGTATCACTTGCGGATGAAGTATCGGCATCTATACCTATTGTGAGTAATGAAATTGCTGTAGCGGTATCATCTACTGCCAAAGCATGCTCAATACGAGACAGGCGGTCGAACCTGGATGTAGCCCCAAAATCCACAAATCGGGCTATTACGTCAGAAGTATCCACAAGGGTGTCATTTATAGCTGCATAATCATAGAGTGATTTTTGGCCTATCCAACTACTTTTGGTAAAGTCATGTGTATAATCAATTCCTTGTTGGGCAATAGCTTCAAACATTGGTCTGGCTCGAGGAAAAACCCACTGCACCTCGCAGGTCGGGGTTGATCCAGTGGCATCATTTAATAATCTTCCCGGACCAGGACCTGGGTATGGTGTAGTTCCGATATACCCACCATAACCTGTAATATAAGTTGGGAATGGTATTCCTACATTATTTTGTGGATTATAAAATGTAGTTGGTCCAAGACTACCTCCTGGGTCTCTTACATATAAGTTCGATAAAATAGAACTTGTTAACAATGGCAATCCATTCAAATTATAGGTATTATACTTATTCCCATAAGTTGTCCACCAACTTGTCCCTACCCAAATATTATCAATAGCAGTTCTAAGTGAGAATGTACCTAAATACTGCTGCCCAATATTACCAAGTAATACATATCCAAAAGCATTATGAACCATCGTATTGTAATACCATATTCCGGCATTATTTTGCCCATTAAAATCAAAGCCAGTGTTGGTATTTTCTATAGTGTTGCAATTAACACTCCATGCTGTAGATTGGCTTACATATACCCCTTTTATTACAGGTCTAACGGTATATAAATTTGGTGGTATTAAAGGTACATTCCACCCCGGTCCAATTATATTATTATAACTTAT
>CAIWXG010000392.1 GCA_903916555.1 uncultured Bacteroidota bacterium | reverse complement strand
GATTTAGTAAAAGAATACACTGCAAACGATACCTTATCTAACAAAAAATACTTGGGGAAATCTTTAGAAATAACCGGTGAAGTTGATGAGATAGATAAAAAAAACGGCTTGAATGTTACTTTAAAAACAAGCGACCCCAATTATGTTGTTTCTTGCAAGATGAAAGATAGTACGATTGTATTAACAAAATCGCAAAAAGTAACTATTGTAGGTTTTTGTAGCGGTTTTATTCCGGATCCAATTTTTGGAGCTGTTAATTGCACAGATTGTAGTATCAAAAAATAAATATTAAAAATAAAATGAAAAAAGGATTAATTATATGTTGTATAGTAGGCTTGTTTAGTAGCTGCTATAATGATAAAGGCGATAAACTATACCCTGCTCCTATTATAATTACAAATAGTTGCGATACTACAACCATAACGTATGCACATGATATTGCACCTATTATAAACACTTATTGTAACAATTGCCATAATACAGGTGGTAGCGGTGCAGGTTTTGGCGATTTCTCTACTTGTTCCGGCGTTCAAACGGTTGCAAACAATGGTTCTTTGCTTACAGATATTAATTTCACACCTACATCAAGACATCAAAGTATGCCGCAGGGTGGTACTAAGTTATCTGATTGTAATATTAATAAAATAACCAGATGGGTGCATTTAGGTGCTCAAAACAATTAATTTATAAAATCTAAATATAATAAACATGAAAAAATTATTGATTGCAGTTAGTCTATTAACAATAACTTCTGCCTCGCTTTTTGCACAAAAAGCAATGACACGTACCGGCAAAATTACATTTGATGCCACTACTCCTACTTCACCTGAAAAAATTTCGGGTATAGATAAACAAGTAGCTTGTGCTATGGATGCTAAAACAGGACATATTCAGTTTCAATCTCAAATAAAAGATTTTAAATTTGAAAAAGCGTTAATGGAAGACCATTTTAATGAAAATTACATGGAAAGTAAAAATTTCCCTAAAGCAAGCTTCGATGGTAACATTACCAATATTGCAGATGTTAATTTAAGCAAAGATGGTACTTATACAGCTACTGCTACCGGCAAATTAGATATTCATGGTA
The DNA here is from genome assembly GCA_903916555.1 of uncultured Bacteroidota bacterium. Taxonomy (GTDB): domain Bacteria; phylum Bacteroidota; class Bacteroidia; order Chitinophagales; family Chitinophagaceae; genus CAIYTT01. The sequence goes on along the minus strand of CAIWXG010000392.1, from coordinate 1,536 downwards.
CTACCAATCCGGTAACTACTACCGGTACCATAAAAGTAAGCGGTGGTAAAATAACAGTAATAGCAAAGTTTTCGGTAAAATTAGCTGATTATAAAATTGTTATTCCTACAGTTGTAGCTGATAAAATTGCCAAAGAAGCAACAATTAGCTTAGATGCAGAATTAATACAAAAATAAATTTCGTATTTTAAAGAGCATAAATAGGCACTTTAAAACACGTTTACCTAAAATTAAATATTTTAATAATGCTTACATTTAAAAAAACAGCAATCTTAGTAGCTCTTTGTTTTACCGGTGGTATTTCTTTTGCCCAAGATGACATGTTTGCTGATTTGAATAAAGAAATTGCGAAACAAAAAGATTATGCTGCCTATACCTTTAAATCAACTCGTTTACTTGATGGCAGTACAATAGAAAATTTAGCATCCGGAGTACTGGATTTTCGTATCTCACATCGTTTTGGTGCTATGGATGGTGGCAGTGTGGGTAATGCAGTACAGAACTTATATGGTGTTGATAATGCAATTACTAAAATAGGTGTAGATTTTGGTATTACACCTTGGTTAATGGTTGGCGTTGGGCATAGTGCAAGCAAAGACAATGATGGATTTGTAAAAGCAAAAATAATACGTCAGGCTACAAATGGGATGCCTTTTACATTGTCCTATTTCGGTAGTATAGACATGGAAACATTACCTGCCCCTCAATTGCCGGTAGCTACCGATTCTTGGCTATTTACGAATAGACTGTTTTTTACCAATCAATTATTAATAGCCAGAAAATTTAATAATAGTTTGTCTTTACAATTAATGCCTACATTAGTGCATTATAATTATGTAGATAGTTCAAAATTCTCTAACAATACTTTTGCATTAGGTATAGGTGGCAGAATGAAACTTACTAAACGTGCTGCAATAACTGCAGAATACTATTACAGATTAAACAATACTAACTTATTAGTAAATGGGCATACAACCTATAATACTTTTTCGTTAGGTTACGAGGTAGAAACAGGAGGGCATGTGTTCCAATTTATAGTATCTAATGCACAAAGCCTTGCCGAACGTAGTTTTATAGGTCAAAATACCGACTCGTGGGGTTTTCTTTATCCTAAAAACAGTCTTCACTTAGGTTTTAATATATCAAGGGTATTTACAATTATTAAACCTGAAGGCTTTAAAGAGGAAGAAAAGAAAAAATGGTAATCACCCATTATATAAGAAATTTACTCAAACTAAAAAGGATGTCTCGTAAATAGAGACATCCTTTTTAGTTTGAGTAAATTTCGTTTTATTTGGTTATAGCATCCGGGTTTAATATATCTGAAAACTCAGTATCATTTGCTTCCCAAAGTTCAATTTTATTTCCTTCCGGGTCTATAATATGGGCAAATTTGCCATATTCATAAGCTTGGGTTTCACCAATTTGGTTTATACCGTCTTTCTTTAATTCTGCTAATAACCATTCTAAGTTTTCAACTCTAAGATTTATCATAAAGTCTTTTGTAGAAGGTTCGAAATACTTGGTATTTTCAGCG